>JBQCEJ010000279.1:0-7465 GCA_051960355.1 Verrucomicrobiota bacterium
GCATCCCACCCGCAGTTCCATCCAGCTGGTGAGCCCGTCCGCGCGCGGCAATCCAGCGTAGTTCGCCGTTCGGAAGAGTGATGCGGTACTGCGTATCATAGATGGAACCACTTCGCGCAGCCTCTTCAAGGGCGCGCTGCACCGGCACGAGGTCATCAGGATGCACCCGGTCAATAAACTTCTGGAAACCCACGGCCTCACCCGTGCCGAAACCGAACATCCGCTTGCATTCATCGGTCGCCTCGATTTCGCCGCTCTGAATGTTCCAAGACCACACGCCGACCCGGGCCGAGTTCGTTGCCAGGCTCAGCCGCTCCTCGCTTTGGCGGAGATCATTCTGAGTGCGGCGCAAACGGCGGCGGTTCCGCAGCAGGGCGAAGATCAGAATTCCTTCCGCCAGTGCGACCGCATGGATGCCGATGAGCCTCCACTTGTATTCCTCCCAAAACGTCGGCACCCGAAAAAGCACCTCGCTGCCCGGCGGCAGGAGATCCGGGCTGATCTTCCAACGGTGCAATTCGCGCCAATCATAAACAACCGGCACGGCTTCAGAAACGGGGGGACCCGCCTTCACGCCCAGCAACAAACGAAGCGCAACGTGAGCCGCCTGTCGCCCTGAATCCTCCAGTGATATCAACCGTCCGCCCACGATGCCGAGACCCATCTGGCTTTCAAAGGGACCGAAGATCGGCGCATTCGCGGCATTGTGCAGGCTCGACAACGCGCGTTCCTGTTCGTAAGGCACGCCCGCCGCGTCCACCGCCAGCATCCCGTAAAGAATCGCCGAACGCGGCGGCAGTTTGCTCACCGTGTCACACATCTTGTCCAACGGCTGATCGTTCAGGTAGTCGAACGTGACGCGGTTCGTGAAGGGAACAAAGGCCTGGCGGCACAATTCGGTCCAATAACGCTCGAAGGGCGAGGCGCCTAGAACCAGCACGACATTTGTGGTGTCCGGCAAGACCTGGAGGATGTTCGAAACAAGAACCGGGATTTCAACGTGAACGGGCACACTCGTCGCATTGATGCTGCGATTGACGAGAGCCGATTGCCGGGAATCCACGTGAGCCAGCAACGGTGTGTCCGGGAACAGTTCGGCTCGATGCCGAAGGCAGAAATGCATCGCCGGCTCTGCAACCGTAACAATCAGGTCCAATCGTTGCTCCGCGAAGGTGGTCTGCAAATACTGCAGCAGCGGGCCATCATTGCCGACCTCTGCCGTGCGCGTCGTCATTACGGAGGCCTCATAGAACTCTACCGGTTCAGACGATTGCCGGGCCAGTTCCGTCCGGAAGCTGGAAGACATCGTGTCAAACGGCGCGAACTCGCGTCCAAAGGAATGAATGATCAGCACGCGGTGCGGCGCGGCCGAAGAAGTGAATGCCGCAAAGACAAGGAACAACGACACCCAAGGCCAGACGAGCGCCCGGTTTGAGCAGATGAAATTGAAGTCAGTGCGTTTTCCCACAAGCTTGGCGAGATAATGTCAGGCGCGGGGCAATTGACAAGATCAGCGGGTTCCGCGGAAGCACGATGGAATCACGGCTGGATTCTTTAGGCTTACAGATAGGCTTGGAGTTCGACCGCTCTTTTGCTGTATCTCGGGTAGAAATCGTAGAAGCCGCTCATAGTCTGGCCGATGGTGGCCAGACTGAGCGGCGAGTTGCCGTGTCTCACGACGCTGCTGTCTTTCCGGCAATGACGTCCAGCCGTTGGAGCGAGATTGTGGGTCCGTCAAAATGCTGTTTGGCTTTGATCTGCCCGTCTCATAAAATGTGCGGGCTGTGGTCCAGCTTGAAGCGGCTGTCGCCTTTGCAGCAGAGATTTACCTGTTTGCTGACTCCGCGATAGTAATTTGAGCCGGATCTGGCTAAAGAAAATGAGCAATCAAACCGCCACACGAATTGCCGCTCTCATCGGATTTCTGGGCGTTGCGCTTGGAGCTTTTGGCGCTCATGCCTTGAAGGAACTCTTGGCCAGCAATCAAACCGCGGCCATTTGGGAAAAGGCGGTGTTCTACCACTTCATTCACGCCGTCATGTTGTTCGTGCTGGCAACGCGGCGCCCCTTGCAGCGAGGGCCGTGGATCGCGTTTCTGATCGGCATATTGATCTTTTCGGGTTCGCTTTACGTGCTGGCAATCACGAATCTGAAAGTGCTCGGCGCGGTCACGCCTTTGGGCGGCCTCAGCTTCATGGTGGGCTGGATTTGGCTGATCATTTGCCCGGAAAAAAGACAGCCCGGCCAAAGTGACCGGGCTGTTGATGATCGATAGCAATTTCTTCGACGATCGTTCCTCAGCTCATTTTGTAAGGAGAACGATAGGGACGCGTCATCAGTTTGCTGGCTTCGGCATCGCCGATGATTTTTTCGTGCTGAACGCTCCAATTGATCTTCCGACCGACCAGCATTGAGATCAGTCCCAGGTGGCCGGGAACGGCGGAGTGATGGGCGGTTTCAACGGGTGTGATGGTCGGTTGGCGGGATTTCACGCAGTCCAGGAAATTGCGTTGGTGACCGAGTGATTCATACAGCTTCACCTTGCGCAGTTCCTCGGGGAGATTTTTGCCTTTTTTCCATTCTGGATTGGAGGCGTCGAAGCCGCCGCGGTTGACCCACACCCAACCTTCAGTGCCAATCCATTTCGTGCCCATCTGAATATCCGGATAGCCACCAGCAATGGTCATGGTGATGTTGTCGGGATATTTCAGTTCAATGCGATACTTCGTGCAGGTGTTCCAGACAGCATCGGCGGGCGGAAAGTCTCCGTGGCCTTCAATTTCGGATGGCCCCGAGCGGTCCGCATTCATGCCCCAATGTGCAATGTCGCAATGATGCCCGATCCAGTCGAGCAGCTGGCCGCCGCCGATGTTGTAATTCCAACGCCAGTTCATGTGGACGCGGCCTTTGATGTAAGGTTCCATTCGCGCCGGCCCGATCCAGCGCTCATAATCCAGTTCCGGTGGCGGCTCGGTCGGCGTCATGAAAGCGCCAGTGCCTGCAAAATCATGATGGCCACTGGGGAGGCCAACTTCCACGTGCGTCACTTTGCCAATCAGGCCGTTTCGGACAATTTCCGCCGCCTTGTGAAAAGGCGCCTGCGATCGCTGCCACGACCCAGTTTGCCAGATGATTTTGTGGCGCTGAACGGCGCGGACGATCGCCTGCTGTTCGGCGATCGTGCGGGCGAGGGGTTTCTCGCCGTAAATATCTTTCTTCTGGCGCGCGGCTTCAGTGGCGATCAGCTCATGCCAATTATCGGGAACCGCCAGCATGACAGCGTCGATGTCGTCGCGATCCATCATCTCGCGGTAATCATGGTAGGCTTTGCAGTCTTTGTTTTCGTAATGGCCGTTGATCGTATCGACTGCGCTCTGAAGGTGATTCTTGTCGAGATCGCAAGCGGCCACCACCTGACAGTCGTCTTCGAACAGGAAGGATTTGGTGTTGCCCGGACCTTGCATGCCCCAGCCGACCACGCCCAAGGTGATTCGGTTGGATGGGCGGGAGCGTTTGCCGCGGCCGATAGCACAACCAGGAGCGATCAGCGGCAAGGCCAGCGCCGCGCCTGCTTTCGCGATGAAATGTCGGCGGTTAAGCTTCGAATTGGAATCGTTCTTCATAGTTCTTGATGAGACATGACTTGGTTGAAGATGCCGGATTTCTGGAACGGATCGGAACCGTCTGAACGGACATCTGTTTGAGAGTTGATAAAGCTGTGGCGCGGTTGGAACAAGTCATTTGTTGCGATGACACCTCACGCGAATGCGGGGCATGTCATGGAGTCGAGCGCCTTGCAGATCGGCGTTCCAAACGGAAGATGCGTGAAGCCGATGAACTCCGTAGATTACCCGCAGAGTTGACCGCAAAAAAAGGAATGGAAAAAAGCCCCGTGAATGAGGCAGAGTAGGACTTATGACAGAGATTGAGCATGTGGCGCCCGCAGTAGCTTCGGTGGAGGAAATTCAAGGGGGATGGCACGATCTGACGTTGCGGGTCAAACAGCTCGAAGCCGAGCGGGATGTGCTGGAGCAGGAAAATAAATCCGTGCGCTCTCTCTTGGAACGCGTGATCGAACATCGCCAGAAATCCCACGGCGAACTGGTGCTGTTGCTCACCACGCTCGTGAGCAAACTGCCGATCAACGACATCGGCGTGGTCATCTCCAAGCTCGTTGAACACAATTCGCAAGTGACCGAAGTCTGCGCCGTGCTGGCCAAGGGCAAAGTGGAATCCTCCCTGCCGCAACCGGCGCTGTTGAAGCTTCTGGACCAGACGAAGCGCGATCTGACGGCGGCGATCAAGCCTTTGGTGGACGAGATGATCCGGCTGGACAGCCCGCTGGAGCAAAGCCTTTTGGAGTCGTTGGTCGCCCAGCCCGAACTGTTCTTTTCGCCTTCGGTGGTCCGAGCCAACCGTTGTTTCATCAAAAGCCAGGTGCCGCGCGAACGCGTCGTTCGGGAATTCGGCGAAGAAGCCCTGATCTTTTTCAACGACCTGACGACCGACCGAAAACTCAATCCCAATCCCAAGCAGGATGAGATCGTTCTGGCCTTCAAAAATGAATTTGAAGAACTGTTCCAGCAGAACCCTGGGCTGATTCCCGCCAATCGTGATGCTTTGATGGCTTTGTATCGGCGCATTCAAAAATTCAAAGCCAATACGGAAGAAACCCGTGCGCTGCGGAACGCGTTTCAAAAACTCTCGTTCATTCTCGATCTGCTCCATTACTATAACAACCAAAACACGGAAGCACCCGAACTGATCTTTGCTCAGCGCCTGCCGGTTCTCGTCGAACAACTCGTCGTCACCGGACCGCAGGACGAGCTCGACGAGAAATTGATCCATCAGGCCGAAACCCTCCTGGCCTTTGTGCTCAACAGCGATTATCGCCACTCGATCATCAACAACATCGGCAAAGGCGGCGGCATCGGGCGGACGCTGCGTTACGTGCGGACCTTGGGGGCGCAAACCATGCCGGCCTCCGAGGACATCATGCATTACACGATCCCGGAGTTCGTGAAGCACCTCATCCCCGCTCAAACCGCGCCTCGCCCCGAAGTTCTGGCGCAGGTGTTGCGCCTGCTCGGCCCCGACATGCAGCGCTTCGTCGTGCGCGCCATCATGGATACCGACCGCCTGCGCAAGGACGATGCCGAAGCTTTGGGCAAAGCCGTGGGCAAGGAACTGAATCTCCAGGGATTGGATCAGTTGAAGCCCGTTGTGGTGGTCGCGCCGGAAGTTGAACGGCAACTCGCCTGGGACAAGATCAAGGAATTGATCACCAGCCGCGCCGAAACCAACGTGATCGCCAATGCCATGCGCGTCCGGCTTCACGCCAAATACGAATCCGACGAGATCAAGCAAAGCTGGGTCACACTGACCGAAGCCGACCCGATTTCGTTCATCCGGGTTTTCTGTCAGTTACCGTATCTGGCCGACGGCACGACCGATCCCGTGGCCCGCGCGATCATGGAGACTTATGTAAGCCGACTGACTCACGAAAAATACGCGGCTACTTACCAAAAGGTTTTGAACAGCCTCAGGAACATGTTCAAAGCCAACCCGCAGAGCCCGACGCTGTTGAACTTCGTCGCCCTGGTGAAATGGGTCGATACCGAGGCTGCGAATAAGCTCGGAGCGGACATTGGAATGCTCACACCCGCTTCCTGAGAGCGGTCGCGTTTTCAGAAATCCTGCCGGTTCCAGCGCGGTCCTGCGGCCGTTCACTGATATTTTCTCCACCGTTTTGGCTCAACGTCCACGCCTACGAGGAAGCGCTTCATCGGCCCCCGGTGTTCAACCCATTGAGAGCAATTTCGTCCGACCGTATCGTGCGCGGACAACGTTAACCAAAGGAAACATATGAGTGATTTACGCGACACATTTATCGAAGAATTGAAGGACATCTACGACGCCGAAAAGCAGATTACCAAGGCACTGCCAAAGATGGCAAAGGCGGCGGAGCACGAGGAACTGCGGCAGGCATTTGAAACGCACCTGGAAGAAACCCAAGGCCAGATTGAACGACTCGAAAAAGTTTTCGAACTGTTTGATGAACCTGCCAAAGGGAAAAAATGCAAGGCGATGGAGGGCCTCGTCGAAGAAGGCAAGGAACTGATCTCCGAAGAGGAAGGCGACGCCGCCATGATCTGCGCCGCGCAGAAAATCGAGCACTACGAAATCGCTTCGTACGGATCGCTGATCTCGTGGGCACGCCTCTTGGGCGAAGATGAAGCCGCCGATCTGCTCGAAGAAACACTGAGTGAAGAAGAACAGACGGATGAAAAACTCACCGATGTTGCCGAAAGCACGATCAACGTCGAAGAAGCGGAAGAGGAAGAATCCGAGTCCGAGCAGGAGACGACGAGCTCTCGCAAAAAACACTGAAGTCAGTCGAAACGACATTCAAGGACAGGCGAAAGCCTGTCCTTTTTTTCTGCTCCGCACGTTCGTTTCCAAGTCACCGGAACATCAATACGGGAATCGGACACGTCCGCACCATCTTCGTCGTCGTGCTGCCCACGAAAAATTCGCGGATCTGCGAATGGCCATAGGCGCCCATTACCAAAAGATCCATGCCAGCGTTTTTCACGAGATCAGCGAAAACGGCTGGAGCTTTCCCGGGAAGCAGTTGAGAGGTGACGCTGTAGCCGGCGCGGATCAATTGTTCGCGGGCTTCCGTCAAAACCGTTTCATGCGCCGCATCCGTGCGCCCCACCATCACCAGGTTGCATTCTAGGCCGCGAAGCAACGGTGAATTGGCAAGGTAGGCCACGGCTTTTCGAGCGCTCGGGCTGTTGTCGAACGCCATGAGAAAACATTGAATCGGTTTAAAACGGCGTTCGGCTACCAGCACGGGGCGGACGCTGATGCGAATCAACTCTTCGAGATGCCCGCCGACCCGGTCGTCCTCGAACACAGCGTGTTCGCCGCTTTTTCCGAGAACGACCAACTCCGCGCGCGGTTCCAGTTCGGCAAGCGTTTCCACCAGCGTCCCATGCCGCTGCGTCAGCGTGACTGAATTGATTCCGGCAGCAGTGAGCTTCTGCCGGGCGGCTTCGAGCAGTGCTTTGCCTTTCAATCTGGCCACACGGCCTTGGACCTCTTCCAATCGCGCCAGTTCTTCAGTGAGTTCACTGCTCGCATCGAAGCCGATCGCGCCGCTGAGATCGTGAGTCGGGCTGTGTTCGCGGTGGTGATTGAGAACGTGCAGAACTTCGACGCCGGAGTTCAGGCGCCGAGCGGCCCACGCGGCGTGGTCATAAACGCTCTCTGCGAAGGTCGAGCCATCGGTGCAGGCAAGGATGTTGGCCATAATTTAATTTCCAGCGTTCAAAATCAGTGTTCGAGCATGCGCTCCAGCGCCTCGGGTTTATCATGGATGGCGAGTTTGTCCACGATGGTGGCGCTGGCTTCGTTCAGGCCGATGACATCGACTTCAGTGCCTTCGCGCCGAAATTTG
>JBQCEJ010000280.1:0-5737 GCA_051960355.1 Verrucomicrobiota bacterium
CATACAGGCACCGGGCCGGGGCGCCTCGCCTGGTGGAGGGAAGGCCAGCCAGGTCCGCGGCTGGCGGCCCACGCTGCCTTTTGCTGAGCGCATGTGGCGTGCCGGAGGAACGGCCTGCTGCTCCTCAGAGCCGCATGTTGATAAACAATACAGAAACTCGCAGCAACGGCTCTGTATTGCTCTCCGCTTTCGTGGTTCTGAAAGCACAAACAGCCTCTGACATCTCTGCTGGCATACGTCTGGCTTACTAGCCGACGTCTTCTGATTGGGTTTGGTTCCCGGCGGTCTGCGCAAGCGGCCCGCCGGTTTTTTACTAGGCGCAGCTCACGAAACTTCAAGGTGCCGGGCGAAAGGCCACGATGCCAAGCGGAGGCAGAGTTAGCTCGGCGGAGTACGCCTGTCCATGCCACTTCACCTCTTCAGATAGCACACCACCCTGGCTCCCGACATTGCCGCCGCCGTAAATGCCCGCGTCGCTGTTCAAGACTTCCTCCCACTTACCCGGGCGCGAGAGTCCCAAGCGATAATGGTAACGCGGCACTGGAGTGAGATTCAAAACAACTGCGATTTCACCCGAGCCGTCGGCGGCTTGTCGCATGAAGGAAAGAACACTGTTCTCCGTATCCGCACAATCAATCCACCGGAAACCGCTGTGATCGAAATCGGATTTCCATAAACCCGGCTCGGCCCGATAAAGCTTGTTTAAATCTTCGACGAAGCGTTGCAGGCCGGAGTGAAACGGCCCGGCACCAAGCAGCCACCAGTCAACTTCGCCATTGGCGTTCCACTCGCCGCTCTGGCCCAATTCACAGCCCATGAACAACAGCTTCTTGCCTGGAAAAAGCCATTGATAGCCGAGCAACAAGCGCAGATTGGCAAAACGCTGCCAGTCATCTCCCGGCATCCGGCCCAGCAAGGAGCGCTTTCCGTGAACCACTTCATCGTGAGAGAGTGGCAGGATGAAATTCTCGTTGTGATGATAGAGCATCGCAAACGTGAGCTCGTTCTGATGGTATTTGCGATGAATCGGCTCGTGCCCGAAATAATTCAGCGTGTCGTGCATCCAACCCATATTCCACTTGAACGAGAAGCCCAGCCCGCCCAGATATGGCGGCCGCGTGACCAGCGGCCAAGCGGTGGATTCTTCGGCGATCGTCACCACGCCTGGAAATTCCACATGCGTGATGTGATTGAACTGTCGCAGAAATTCGATTGCTTCGAGATTTTCACGACCACCGTATTGGTTGGGAATCCATTCACCTTCCTTCCGCGAGTAATCGAGATAAAGCATCGACGCAACGGCATCAACACGCAGCCCATCAATGTGGAACTGGTCGCACCAGAACAGCGCGTTGGCCGTGAGGAAATTGACAACTTCGTGTCGACCGAAATTGAAAATCAGCGTGCCCCAATCCTGATGCGCGCCCTTGCGGGGATCTTCGTGTTCGTACAGCGCGGTGCCATCGAATTTCGCCAGAGCCCATTCATCCCGCGGGAAGTGCGCCGGAACCCAATCGACAAGCACGCCGATGCCCGCAACATGCAGCGCGTTGACGAGATACTTGAAATCCTCAGGCGTGCCGTAGCGGCTGGTCGGCGCGTAAAAGCCAGTCACCTGATAACCCCAGGATGGGTAAAATGCGTGCTCCGCGACCGGCATGAATTCCACGTGCGTGAACCCCATCCGCTTCAGGTACTCAACTAACGGCTCGGCCAGCTCACGATAGCTGAGCGATTCGCCAGCGGACTTCTTCCGCCATGAGCCAATGTGCATTTCGTAAATGCTCATCGGCGAACGCAACGCGTCCCGCTGCCGCCGCTGTTCCAGCCAGGCTTCGTCCGTCCACTGAAATTTTTTGGTGTTCCAGACAATCGCCGCGTTCTTGGGAGCCGTCTCGAAAAAGAAACCGTAGGGATCGTTCTTGAGCGAGATATGCCCGTGAATATCCCGGATTTCGAACTTGTAGTGCGCCCCTTCCCCAACGCCCGGAATGAAAATTTCCCACACGCCGGAACCGCCCAGTGAACGCATTTGATGTCGCCGCCCATCCCACTGATTGAAATCACCGACCACACTGATGCGCTGCGCGTTTGGCGCCCAGACGGCGAAGCTCGTTCCATGCACGCCGTCGATCGTTCGCAACTGGCCGCCCAGCTTTTCGTAGATGCGCCGCTCGTCGCCTTTGCCAAAAAGATACAAGTCGGATTCGCCCAAAGTGGGCAGGAAAGAATAGGCGTCGCGCGTTCGCTGGACCTGTTTGCCAGCATCGGTGATGACCAGATCGTACGCGTAAATATCCTTGGCGGCTTTGGTGATCCCTTCGAAAAGTCCCGCGTCATGGATGCGCTCCAGCTTGAAGCCGGGCTGTTTCTTTTCGTGCGTCGGTTGCACTTCGACTTTGCTGGCGCCCGGCACAAATGCCCGAACCACCAGGCCCGAACCATCGCCAAGCTGATGCATGCCGAGAAGTTGATGGGGCGCACGATTATTTACCTCGACCAAACTCCGCAATTCCTCAGGGGTCAATAGCATGGTGCAGCGAATGTAGCAGAATTGGTTGCGGAAGGCACAGGAAAACAGTCGTGAAATATGAACCCATTGACGAGGCAACCCCGAGCGCAAGCAATGCGACTGCAACAGCCGTTCTTTGCAGCACTTCGACTTCGCTGGTTTTTAAAGAGCCTTCGGCAGGATGCGGTCAAGCTGTTGGGCGACGACCTCCAAACTGCCCTCCGTCCATATCACGAAATTGGCGCCAGTAATTTTTTTCTCAATTGGCCACTGGGCCGCGACGCGCTGAGAAATCTGTTTGTCCGTCCAACCGCGAGCCCGCAATCGGGCACGCTGAGTCTTTTCAGAACAGGCGATGCAGATCGTGGCATCAAACTCCGCTTGTGCGTTGATCTCGAACAGGAGAGGAATGACCACGACTACCAGCGGCTGCCGCTCGGATTTCCAAGTTTCAATCTGCTGCCGCCAAACAGCTCGAATGCGCGGATGCAGAATGGCTTCAAGCTTTTGGCGGGCGACTGGATCCGAGAAAACAATGCGGGCCAGTTCATCGCGGCGGAGTTGGCCGTCCGGAGCAATCACGCCTAGCCCGAAGGTCTGTTGGATTTCAACCAACGCCGGCTGTCCGATCTCGACCACCTGGCGCGCGACCCAATCCGTGTCGATGATCTTCACGCCGCGCGTTCGGAGCATTTCGGCGACAGTGGATTTTCCCATCCCGACGCCGCCAGTCAGACCACAAACCTTCATTGACGTCTATTGGCCAAGCACGGCGCGATAGAATCGAGCCGGATAACTGGCTGCATTTGGATCAGTGAAGGTGAACGGCGGGAGATTGGTGTAGACCGGCACCCAATTCGACAGATTGGTGGATGCCTGGATCACGGTAGGAATCGCCGCACCCACGATGGACAACTGGAACTCACCATTGCCGTTCACCAGGCTCGCCGACATCTGCGGCGGTTCGGCTGTTCCAACTGTCACAGCAATCGAGGCTGAATCATCACTCGGATTTGCGTCACTGCTGGTGGAGGTTACGACTGCCGACGTGAGTTGCACGCCCGTGGCCGCAGCCGTCGCTGTAATGGTCAATTGAGCGCCGGCATTGACCGCGAGAGATCCGACATTCCAAGTGATAGTGCCGCCCGAAACCAGCGGAGTGCCAACGGTTGCAGACGACGAGACATAGGTCATTCCCGCAGGCAGAATATTGGTCAGATTGACCCCCGTGGACGCGCCCGGTCCATAGTTCGTAACAGCCACCACATAGGTGAGGCTGGCACCCAGCGCAACCGTGTTGGCAGAAGCGGTGACAGAGACCCCGACATCTGCGGAGGAACTGACCACGGCCAGCGTGCTGAGCGTGAGCGACCAACCGTTGGAGATGCTGCCTGCGTTGAAGGGAGAATCGTCCATCACAAACAAGGACCAAGTGCCATTCGGGTTATTGCCATTCAACGTTGATAAATTGGTCGAATAAGGACCCGCCGGCGCCGGCGCCGGGAACGTCGTGATCGGCAGGTAAGCTGTCGGCCGATAGGAACCGGAAGCAATCAGACCGGACGGCAGAAATCCGAGTGCGGTATCATCAAACGTCAGGTTCAAATTGTTTACCTGATTGCCGGAACCGGCGTTGGCCATGAGCAGAATTTTCTGCTGATTTGGCGCCTGCATGAGAACGTCAACGTCTGCGGGCCACGTATGGACGACTTTGTTCAGGCTGACCGTTGCCTTGACCAGAGCAGCACCTACCCCGCTCACCACAATTGTCGACGGATACGGCGTCGCATTGGTGTTGTCTGTGATCACGATTGCGTTCGCGTTCGAGAAGGTTTTGGTTGAGGAACCGAGCACAAAATTGAACTGGGTGGTTCCGAGATAATGACCAGCCTCGCTCAACTCGAACGTTGCGGCAATCGGCTGACCATTGGTGTAAGTCGGATCCACACTGAAGCTGAAGGAGCGCGACGCAGACGGCCCGCGCACCGCCAAAGTCCCATAGTCCTGCACCGGGGGGCTGACCGCCGTGACACCATTGGTCTCGAGCAATTTCGCCGTCAGACTGGTCAGGTTCGTTCCAGCGCTGACCCGGAATGCGAACGCCATTGTTACGGTTTCGTTTGTGTCGATTATGCTGTTCGGATTGCTTTCAGTAATCAAAGCGGATCCCGACGGAACCACGGCCAGAGCCTCGTCATTTTCGGTAATCGTCACCGTCGCATTCGTCGGCGAGAGCAGCAGAGCGCCCGCAGTCGGGTTGGACAATTGAACCGAGAAGCTCACGCCACCCTGCACCAGGCTGTTGTCAATCAGCGGGACTGTGAACGTCCGGTTGGTCTGGCCATCGATAAAGTTCAGTGAGCCGTTGGCGGTGAAGTAGTTCACGCCATTTACCGCCGTGCCCGGCACCGTTGTATAATCGACGGAAACATTGCCCGACGAGCCGCCGGTTCGCAGGACTGAGATCGTGACAACGCCGTCGCCTTCAGCCACAACGTAACTGCTGCTTTCCAAACTCAACAACCCAGGCGCAACCACAGTGTCGAGGATGGTCAGGGTTGCCGTGGAAGGATTCCCAAGGCCTGCTCCAATCGCGTCGGACAAGGCCAGCGAAACCGTTTTGTTGCCTTCCGGAATGCCGTTGTCAATGACCGGAACGGCTACGGATTTGAGCGTTTCTCCCGGAAGAAAGGTTACCGTCTGGGTTGCCGCAAAATAGTTCAAGTTCGTCACAGCAGTCCCATTGGTCGTCGTCGCAAAGGTTACCGAAGCGCTTCCGCTGGTGGAGCCCTGGCGGACGATGTCAATCACGGCCTCACCCGTGAAGATGTTTTTCGGGACCGTGTAAACGCTGGAAGAGAAGCTCACCGAGCTGTCGGTGTTGATGATCGTCAAAACCGCGGTGGACTGGTCGCCCAAACCTGCCGGTGAAGTCGGATTGGAAATTGCAACATTGACCGTCAAATTGGTTTTGATGGCCAGATCATCAATCACCGGAATCGCGATGACCTGGAGCACTTCTCCCGGTGGGAAGCTGAGATTGGTGTTGATTGCGAAGTAGTTCACTCCAGCGACGGCTGAACCATTGCTGGTCACGAGATTCAACAGGATATTGCCCGAGCCATCCGCATTGGGTCCGCTGGTTCCGCCAACCCGGCGCACGGTGACATAACCATAGGTTCCGTTTTCATCCGCCTGATAAGCGCCTGCGGTGAATTCAAAAGC
>JBQCEJ010000281.1:0-4195 GCA_051960355.1 Verrucomicrobiota bacterium
AAACTTCGACGGCGTCGTCCACCTTCGCGGCGCGAACCGTCACCTGCCCTTCCACGCGGCCGTACTTGATCGCATTGCCCACGAGATTCCCGAGCACCTGTTGCAATCGATCCGAGTCGGCCTGCGTGGTGATCTCGGGCATTTCATTTTTCAAAACGACTTTTCGCCCGCGAGCCTGGGTTCGGAAATCTTCCAGCACGCGATCCACCAACGGACGCAACTGGACTTTTTGCAGATTCATCTTCAAGCGGCCGGATTCCAGTTCGGAAATCGTGAGCAGATCCTCGATCAACAACTGCAGCCGCTCGGAGTTGCGTTGAATGGTTTGCAGAAACTTGGTCATCACTTCCGGATTATCCTTGGCGCCGTCCAGCAGCGTCTCGGTGTAGCCTTTGATCAATGACAACGGCGTGCGCAGTTCGTGGCTGACGTTGGCAACGAAGTCTTCGCGATTGCGTTCGAGTTGTTTGAGGCGCGTCAGATCGTGAAAAACAAGAATCGTCCCGCGCCCGCCGTCATGGGCATCCGCGATGGCGGCGGCATTGATCTGCAACCAGCGCTCCGATAATCCGCCGGGCTTCAGCTCATATCCGAGCACCTGCTTTTGCTTCGAGACTTTTTCCAGCAGTTCCGTCAGCTCATGCTGGCGCATCACTTCGTGGATCGTTTTGCCGCGGATATCGACATTGATCTCGAAGAGTTCATGGAAAGCCCGGTTCGCGAGTCGCACGCGATTTTTCTCATCCAGCAGCAATAGACCTTCAACCATGCTGTTGAACAGCGCCTGCTGTTGGTTTTGAAAGTCCAGCGTCTGTTGTCGCAGGCGCTCCTCCAGTTCATCGGCCTCCGCCCGCGCGCTGTCCTGGCTGCGCTGGAATTTCCTGTGCCACCAGAACTGCAGCGCCACCAGCGCGATCACGGCGAAAAATGAAATCGTCAGGATTTGCCACATGGATTTTTGGAAACGTGAAATCAGAAACGTGAACCGTGCAACTGAATCACGTGCCCACGTAGGCGGATCAATTGCCGTCCACAAAACGGTAGCCAACGCCGCGAACGGTATCGAGGAATTTCGCGCCCGGCCCGAGCTTCTCGCGGAGACGCCGCATGTGCGTATCGACCGTGCGGGTATCGACCAGGCTGTTGTAATCCCAGACGTCGCGCAGCAGTTGCTCCCGCGACTGCACCCTGCCCCGCCTTTGGGCGAGCACCGTCAGCAGCTTGAATTCAGTCGCGGTGAGATCCAGCGATTTGCCACGCCAGCTGACGATGTGCCGGGGCGTGTCGATCAGCAGATCGCCGAAGCGTAAGGTTTCCTGCGCCTTGGTTTCCGGCTGGCCGCGTTGCAACATCTTCTGGACGCGCAAAACCAGTTCCCTCGGACTGAACGGCTTGGTGATGTAATCGTCCGCGCCGAGTTCCAGACCCAGAACACGATCAATTTCCGCCGCCTTGGCGGTCAACATGATGATTGGGATGCCGGCAGTGGTCGGATCGCGCCGCAACATCTTGCACACTTCCAATCCGCCGATCTCCGGCAGCATCAGGTCGAGCACGATCAAAGCAGGCGTATTGGTCCGGGCTTTTTCCAAAGCTTCCGTGCCATCGGCCGCCGTCACCACCGCGAAGCCGGCCTGCTCCAGATTGAATTCCACCAGTTCGACCGCTTCCGGTTCATCATCCACCACTAGAATCTTCGATCTCACGTCGCCCTTGGATACCATGACGGCAGTGTGGCGACAATGCCAACGCCGTGACAAGCGTGTTACGAACGGGTGACAAACCTTGCAAACATGGCCGACGAACTCATGACTTAAGCCACGACTAGTCTTTTTTGTTTCGAGTGCTTGGAAGCGGGGGCAGCCCAAGCTCTTTGAGAAATTCATTATGTTTCTCCCTCGCTTTGGAAATCGTCCTCTCAATCTCAACCAGCTTCTTGTGGGTTGCAGCGAGATCGATTTCGGGTTCCGCGGTTGCCGTGCTGATGTAGCGGGAAATGTTGAGGTTGTAGCCTTCCTCGGCGATTCGCTCCATTGAGACGCGCTTTGAATACCGCTCTTCTTCTCTCCGAAGTTTGTAGGTGCTGACGATCTTTTCAATGTGCTCGTCGAGGAGGACGTTCTGGCGTTTGCCTTTCTCGAAGTGCTCGGCGGCGTTGATGAAAAGCACGTCGTCCGGTTTCTTGCACTTTTTCAGCACAAGGACGCAGACCGGAATTCCCGTGGAGTAGAACAGATTGGCGGGCAGGCCTATGACGGTACGGCAATAGCGGCTGGATCAGTATCGGCGTTTTTACCCAGGCCCGCAGAATCCTCTTGGAAGGTCTGATCCCGGGCACGCTGTATAGCATCCAGGTCCGCGGAATCGGCGGCAGCACGGGCACGAGCGACTGGAGCGATCCCGTCTCGCACATGGCCACCTGATGGCCGGCATGGTTCGTTTGAATGCCTGAACCACGTTCGAACCATTACTTGCACGAACACAGGGACGGACTCCGGTCCGTCCCTTTTCTTTTTGCCTGAAAGCCCCGAAGCCCGCCAGCACGACGCTACACGTTTCATTCATCTAGGAGACGAGGTAACGAGACTCATTTCTGATCGGAAATTGGAGACTCCTCACGTCGTCACCTACGTAGAGCGGCTCAACCAATGGCGTATTTGCCGACTCCGCTGCGCTTAGCAGCAACACACCCTTCTGTGTTATGCTGGGTCCAGAATGCAAATACCACTCCGATGATCGAGATGGCCAGCAACTGAAATGGAACTACGACGTAAAAGAACGGGCCTATGTGAATGCCGGATTGCGGATCGAAAATCGAGAGCACCAGTGGCCAGCCGAAATTCCAAACCTCAACCGCTGAGTCAGATCCCGTGTAGCGAAACAAAGGAGCGTCGTGCCTTGGAAAGAAGTCAGCCAATGCACAGGCGACAATGAGAACGCCGAGAACACGCTGCCCCCGAATCCCATGATAATTACTCGAAGGCATAACGGATAAAAACCGAGCCACAGCCGGATGAACCGGCGGCGCGAAATGGGAGCCGCGCTAAACAAGAGTGGGGCGGCTGTTGGCTAGGCGGCGTCATATCTAAAAGTTTATCGGCCCAGTCTCGATGCGTGTCGTCTTGTCGAAAAATACGAACGCTGTTTTGGACGCACCGTTGGTAGTATAAAACGAAAACATCCACTCGCCGTCTGGCGAACGAGAAATCAAACAACTGGCGGAAACGCAATGATACTGATTAGTGTTCGAGCCGAGCGCACCAACGGCACAGGCGTAGGCATCTGGCAAAGATAAGCGCGGTGGCTTCTCGGGCTGCCAAAAAATCCGGCGGGCAAAGACCGCACAAGTCGCGAGCCCGAAAATGGCGAGAATGACGATGAATCGTTTCATAATAATGGTGGGTAGTCGCCTAATGTCCAAGAACTGAGCCGCTGTGCGGCAGGTGGGTTGGAGGTGTGATTTCATTTCACCTGGTTTTGTCCTTTGTCAGTTTCCCCGGCAGCCTGCCGGGATGAAAATCAACTTCCCTTCTATCTCCCAGTTTCAACAGCTCGTCGAGCTCAAAGATTATCCATCACTCGCCGAGAGCCGCCGCGCTGACGACCGCAAGTAGCGTTAAAGGGGAGCGGTGCCGTCGGTCGCCTGTGCCTTTCGCATGGTTTAGCGTGAAACACTGCGGAAGCCCAGCACCTGAAATATGCCAGACTGCCCTGATGGTCGCAGTCTAATGACCAACCCCTTGCCAAGCTCGTTAGTAAGCACCAGCCGGCTGGAAGCAGTGCCGTCTCCAATTGGTGGTGCCTCGTCTCCGAGCAGCACATCGGCAACGTGGGTCCGTGCGCCAAGCAATTCAGATAAATGTAGCTGTAAGTCCGGGCCAATACGAACCAGGCGTGAGGAGTTGGTTGTAGCAATCAAATCGCCGCCAATCGAGCGCGAGGCCACGCTGATAAATCCGCTGCGCTGCCCCCTAACTGCTATACTCCAGAGTAGTAGGCCGGCAACGACCAAGGCGCTTACGGGGCAGATGATTTGCCATTTGTTCATAGCAGGCTAGAGCCTGTACTTAACTTTTGCCGAATAGAGCGGCGAGCATGAGGGTGGCAAATGCCAGCCAATGATAAGCGGCCAGTGTTGCGGGAAGGCGTTCATAGTCCCGAGCTAAACGCCGGAAGCGTGCGGCCCAGGCAAAGG
>JBQCEJ010000282.1:0-6840 GCA_051960355.1 Verrucomicrobiota bacterium
GCCCGACGGAAAACAGCCCGGCGGCTACCCATCCCTTTACGAACTTCATCCGGCGAAACTCTACACGCACATCGCGGAACACGACGGTAGCGAGGAAGGTTTTCAGCTCAAAGCCGAGGATTGCTCCAAGCTCCAGTTGGAGTCGCTCCAGTATCATCACCGCTACATCTGCCTGCTGCAACTGGGCGACTTCGCAGGCGTGATTCGCGATGCAGAACGAAATCTGGCCGTCTTCGAGTTCGTCGGCAAACACGCCGAATCGGATGAATTGGCCTGGTCGCTCCGCCAGTTTCAGCCACAACTTTTGATGATTCACACCCGGGCGCAGGCCATGCAATCGCTTGAAGCGGGCGATTACGCGATTGCCGTTGAACAGGTGGAACAAGGGATCGAAGCCATTCGCACGTTTTTTCGGGAACATTCACGACCCGATTTGCTGGAACAAAGCGGCGAGATTCAATCACTCGAAACCTGGTTAACTGAAATTCAGGCAAACCGTCCCCTCTCCGCTCGCGAGAAATTGGAACAAGCCCTGTCTGAGGCGGTCAAAAGCGAAGATTACGAAAAGGCAGCCCGGGTTCGCGACGCTTTGAAAAATTTGGAAACTGAGGAGAAATAAGTTTCGTCCGGCACTGATTTGCTGGGTCAGTGTTGCGGGAAAACTTGGTAGAGCAGCAAGTAAATCACCACTCCCGTAACCGACACGTACATCCACAACGGCCACGTCCACCGGGCAATCTTTTTGTGCTTGGCGAAGTTGCCAGTCAATGCACGGGTCAGCGTAATCAGAATCAATGGCAGAATTGCAATTGCCGCGACCAGATGTGTGTAAAGGATCGTCAGGTAGAAAGGGCGGAACCATTGCGGGTTCTGAAACACGGTATGCGCGACACCTTGCGTCTGTCGCATCCAGTTGTGGTAGGTCAGGTATCCAACAAGGAAGAGCAACGATGAGCAGCAGGCCACGATCATGCAGTTGCGATGAGCCCGTTGCCGGCCGCGCAGAATAAACCGCAACCCGAGTAAAAGCAGAACGCCACTAAAGGCATTCAGAGTTGCATTTACCGCAGGCAAATCCGAGAAGCTCATCGTTCCTCTTTCAGTTCTTTCACGGCGTTCAGAATCTGCTGCCTGGACTGGGACCAATCTACCGCTTCCCCACCGGTTTCAAAGATGCCGCGCAATTGACCCCGCTTGTCCACCACCACAAAAATAGTGCTGTGGATGAACAGATCGTCAGCCGATTCGCGCTCCTCGGGCATTTTTTCCACCGCCGTCAGCTTGAGGCTGTCGATCGCCACATCCGCAATCTGCTTTTGCGTCCCCGTTAAAAACATCCACCGATTTGTGTCCACACTGAAACGCTCTGCATATTTGCTTAGAACCGGAGGCGTGTCGAAAATGGGGTCGGTTGTCAGGGAAACCAGCTTAGCTGAACTGTTGGCGGGAAGTGCCGCTTCAATCTCCTTCATCTGCCGAGTCATTCTCAAGCAAGGTCCCGGACAACGCGTGAAAATGATATCAGCAACCCAGACGTGCCCTCGCAAATCCGCCAGCGAAACCGTGGCACCAGACTGATTGGTCAAAGTGAAATCTGCCACCTCCCCATACACCGGCCGTGAATGGACTTTTGCGACGCTCGACCTCAATTGCGCCATGAGAAACACCAGCGCGAGCGTCAAGACGACCAGGAGCAAACCAATGGATATCGTCCAAGGAAAATTTTTCGACGGCGAATTCATCAAATGCACGGTGTCGGTCGCCAACTCGCCCACCCCAAATGGACTGGAAAGAAATGCCGCGAATGGACCCGCTTATTCAAAGCTGGTGGCCGCGCCGGTTTTTGAAGCCAGCCATTTATCGTAAGCTGCCTGGCTTTCCACGACGATGAAGCCTTGCGCCATGCTGGCGTGACCGTTGCCACAAAGCTGCGCGCAATAAATCTGAAAGCGCCCCTCAACCACCGGCTTGAACCACAGCGGCACGCGCATTCCAGGAATCGCATCCTGCTCTGCTCGCATCGCGGGCAACTTGAACGAGTGAATCACATCTTTTGAACTGATGTAGGCAATCACGGGCTTGTTGACAGGCACATGGATCTCATTCAGAACCTGCACGTCGTCCTTGCCGTTTGGATCGCTGGGATCGACCCCAAACACATTGTCACCCGCGACGAAACTTACATTTTGCTTGCCCATGATTCCATCCAAACCGGCATAGCGGGCGTTCCAGGCAAACTGCTGCCCCACCACCTGAATCACCGTGGATTCGGAGGCCTTGGGAAACTGATTCACGGCGCGCGCCCAAACCGGCACGGCCACGCCGACCAGCAGCCCGGCTTCCACCAACGCGACGACGACTTCAACGTAACTGGAAGCGTGATTGCGCACGCCCACCGGATCCGCTTTTGGATTCCGGGATTTTTGAAAGCGCAGCAAGGTGTAGATGAAAAAGCAAAGCCAGCCCACGAACAGCGAGATCATCAGGAAATGAACGTAAACGATCAGACGATCCACGCTCTGGCCGTTTTCCGAAGCCAACTGTGGCAAACCAAGCAAGTTGTAGAAGGACTCCATCATATTAAGGATTGCTTTGGGAGGATTCAGTCACCGACTCGAGTTCCACGGGAACGCGGGACTTTCTTCCGACGTGAACAAAAAACACAACCACTCCGCTCAACACGCAAGCAACGATTCCCGCCAGTGCGACGATTGCCCAAGTCAGGCCTTTCGTCATCGGCGCATCCGGTTCGCCGTAGCAAACGGCACACGCCAGCAAGCGGGCCGGGTTCATCAAAACCAGCAGCGTGGCAACCAACAGACATTTCAAACTCTTGCGCTCTGCCAACTTCATAAAAAGCTCACTTTCTTCAGTTTCTTCAGGAAATATTTTCCGTAAACGATCACAGCAATCCCGCCCAACAAAGCCGCGATCGCGAATCCCAAATCACTCGCGGCATGGTCGTCGGCGTAGCTCTTGAATTTCCAGGCGCTGCACCCAAAAGCCAGCGAACTTAGCGCGGTGACAAAAACGAGATGAAAAGCTTTCAGCGACATAATCAATGGGCCACGGTCGGCATGTCATGCACCGCAACCGAGGTCAACCCCATCAAAGCGATGAAGAAAAACACGGTGAACGCGAGCACGACCAGAATCAGCCTCTTCTCCGAAATCAAATGCATCAAAAAGGTGGCGACGGTCACGGCATTGAAGGCGGCCACGGTGAGCACCAGCGCGATCTTCAGGCCGGGGCTGCCCAATGGCGCAAAAGACGTGGCCACCATCGCCAAGGTCGCGCAAAGCACCGCGCCGAACACATAAAAACAACGGCGGCTGTAGGCCTTCAGATTGATCGGGTGCGAGTCGTTCATAGTTCAAATCAAGTATAAAACCGGGAACAGAAAAATCCAGACGAGGTCCACAAAATGCCAGAACAAACCCGACACTTCGACGCGATTGGTGAAACGTTCCGGTTCAGTTTCCCACATTTTGCTGCCTGGGCCCCAGAGATATGCGATGACGATCACTCCCCCGATGATGTGCAAGGCATGCAATCCGGTGAGCGTGAAGTAGATGGCCAGGAAGGTATTATGCCACGGGCCGTAGTTGCCGATTTTTTTGATCTCGGCCGCCGGCACGGAGATATCTTTATGCTCGTGATGGTGACCGGGCTCCGGCTCGTTGATCTCCTTTAATGTCTCGGCCTCGATTCCATTTAAGGTGACTGAGGCTAAAGTGAATTGCTTTCCGCCTTCACTAAAGCTGCGCCCGTGAAAGCCGTGCTCCACCCGCTCCTGATTGGCGCCATCCGTGTACGTCGCGGATTTGATATGGCCGTCCACGAATTTACCATCCGTCTTCACGATCTGGTAGTGGTGAAACTTGTCACGATATTCGTAGCTTTTGATTCCCAAGAACGTGATCGCCAGCAACAAGGTGCAGGCGTGATAGAACTTGAATTTGTTGATTTCCCGCACCTTGCACGCTGCCCATGCCAGCAAAGTGGTTACGGCAGACAACGCCAGAATCGCCGTGTTAATCGTCCCAAGCGTCACATTGAGCAAGCCGTGAGGCCAGGTGCCCGGCTGGGCGCCGACGCGCAGGAGGATATAGGAGGAAAACAGGCCGCCAAACAACATGACTTCGGAGGCGAGGAACAACCACATGCCGAGTTTGGCATTGTAAACGCCTGTATCGGGCCGGGGTTTAACTGTGTAATGGATTTCCATGAGAGGCTGATCAGTGCTTGGTTGAAATGTCAGATTCGCTTTGCGGCATGAAGTCACGGCTGCTGCCGACCGGACTGTAATCGTAAGGTCCACGGTAAACCGAAGGTTCCGTGACGAAATTGCCGTGCGGCGGCGGCGTCGGCGTCTGCCAATCCAGCGTCGTGGCATCCCAAGGATTGTCCGAAGTCACCTTCCGGCCATTTTTAATGCTCCAGAACAGATTGATGATGAAAGGAATCTGAGAAAGCCCGAGACCGACTGCGGCCCAGAGAATGTAAACGTTCAAATGAATGATCTGATCACTCAATCCACCTGTCACAACCGCGCCGGATTTGGCGTGGACTGCTGCCGAGTAATTGGCGCCGCCGTCCGACATGCGCCGCAACATACCCGCCATACCTTGCGCGAACATCGGTTGGAAAATCAAATTCATGAATACCAGCGAGAGCCAGAAATGAACCTTGCCCCAGAATTCATTCATCATTCGCCCCGTCAATTTCGGGAACCAGAAATAAATGCCGGCAAACAGCGCGAAGATCGTCCCGGGCGCCACGACGTAATGGAAATGAGCAATGACGTAGTAGGTGTCATGCAGATGAATATCGCTGGCGCTGAATCCCAGCGGCAAACCGGTCAGACCACCGATACCGAACATGGGCAAGAACGCCAACGCAAACAGCATCGGCGTGTTGAACCGAATCGATCCACCCCAAAGCGAAAGCAGCAAACAGGTCAGGATGATCACCGATGGAATGGAAATGATCATCGTGGTGGTTTGGAAAAACGTCGCGATTGTTGTTCCCATTCCCGTGAGGAACATATGATGCGCCCACACGATAAAGGACATGAAGCCCAATCCCAGCGACGCGTAAACCATCGAACGATATCCCCAAAGCGGCTTGCGCGTGTTGTTCGCGATGATTTCCGAAATGATGCCCATCGCCGGCAGAATCAAAACGTAAACCTCCGGATGCGCCAGAAACCAGAAGAGGTGCTGCCAGAGAATCGGGCTGCCACCACCGCTGATGTCAGCCAACTTGCCGCCAACCGCGAGTCCGGTCGGCAGGAACAAGCTCGTGCCCGCAACCTTGTCCATCAACTGCATGATGCCTGCGGCTTCCAGAGGCGGAAAGGCCAGGAGCAGCAGGAACGAGGCGACGAATTGCGCCCAGACAAAGAAAGGCAGCCGCATCCAGGTCAATCCCGGAGCGCGCAACTGAACGATGGTGACAATGATGTTGACCGAGCCAAGGAGTGACGACGTGATCAGAAACACCATTCCGATCAGCCAGAATGTTTGACCATCTGTCGGAATCGCCAGCGACAGTGGCGCGTAAGAAGTCCAACCCGCCTGCGCCGCCCCGCCGGGGATGAAGAAGCTGGAAAACATGATGATCCCGCCGATGAAATAGAACTGGTAGCTCATCATGTTCAAGCGCGGGAAGGCCATGTCGTTGGCTCCGACCTGAAGCGGCACCAGATAGTTGCCAAACGCACCCGATGCCAGCGGCACAATCGCCAGGAAGACCATGATCGTGCCGTGCATTGCACCGAAGGAGTTGTAAAGATCCGGCGACATGATTCCTTTGGCCGCGACTTGCCCCAAGACCTTTTCCAGTAGCCAACCCACCAGCGGAATCGCTTCACCTGGATGCGCAATCTGCCAGCGCATCATCAGCATCAAGGAGAAGCCGAAGAGCAGGAAGCACAAGGCAGTTAAACCATATTGGATACCGATGACCTTGTGATCGATCGAGAACACGTACGTCCGCCAGAAGCCCAGGTCTTCGTGCGTTTCGTGAGCGTGTGCGTGTGAAGTTGCGTGCGTCGCCTGCATGTTCGTTCGTTTATCTAAATAAAAATTGCAGCCAAAAAAATGCCTAACTTTTCTCGCCAAACGGGTGTAAAATCCGGGTTAGTCAACTTTAGTCGTACGCCGGTGTCAACGGCAGATTCGACTGATTTGATCTATAACTCTTACTTCATTTTATCCAACACCATCACAATCAGGAGCAGCGGAAGATAAAAAATTGAGAAGTAAAACAACTGCCGCGCGCGCGCCACGGTCAAGTGCCGGGCGAACTGAATGGCAAACCATAAAAAGAGCAAACCCAACAACAAAGCACCGGCCAGATAGACCGGCCCGGTCATTTTAAAAAGAAACGGCGACAGACTGATCGGCAACAATCCGAGCGTATGGCTCACCGATTGCCGCGCGGTGCGATGGCCATCGGGATCAATCACCGGCAGCATTACGAAACCGGCCTTCGCATACTCCTCGCGGTAAATCCAAGCAATGGCAAAGAAATGCGGCAGTTGCCAGAACGTCAGAATCGCAAACAACACCCAGCCTCCCCCGCTCAACTCACCCCGCGCGGCCGTCCAACCCATCAACGGAGGCAAAGCGCCGGGAATCGCTCCCACCGCAGTGTTCAACCAGGTAACGCGCTTCAGCGGCGTGTAGATAAAAAGATAACTAAGAAACGAAACCGCGCCGATCACACTGGTCGTAAGGTTTACGGCCAAGGCAAGGTAGAGCAGCCCTGCGCAGCCACAGACGCCGCCAAAAACCATTACCGTCGTCGGTTGCAGGCGCCCGGAGGGCAGCGGGC
>JBQCEJ010000283.1:0-11805 GCA_051960355.1 Verrucomicrobiota bacterium
AATCGCTTCAAGGGCGTGGCGCTGCGGCCACAAACGGAGGCGTTGTTGCAGAAAGCTCCCAAGAGCTTCGAGTTGGGGCGACTGAACCGGCTGCTGCTGGAGGATGCCTACCCGCAAGAATTGGCGAAAAGCGCGGACTCAGCCTGGGTCGCCAAGGACGGCGTGCTGGCGAGCACCGGCGTGGGGCGTGGGGTGCTCTACAGTGAAAAGGATTACACGAATTATCGGCTGACCTTCCTGGTGCGCCAGCGGAAGGGAAACCATTTCCCGGGCGTGTTGCTCTTCTGCCAGCGGCCGCCGGCGGGCGAAGCGGGGCTGGACGCATTGGGCGGCATTCAATTTGCCGTGCCGAGCGCGGGGCATTGGGATTACCGTCCCGGCATCAACCGCAGCGGCTCGCATTTCCGGCGCCCGTTCCGGGTGGGCTTCAATCTTCAGGAATGGACTCAGGTGGAAATCCTGGTAAACGGCGACAAAGGCACCGCCCGGATGGCCCTGGCGCAGCCGCCGGGAACGCGCGGCCTCGAGTTGCTGCGCTTCGATGATCCTTCGGTCATCAAGACTGGTCCCATTGCATTGCAAATGCACAACGCGCAATTATTCGACGAATACAAAGACCTTCGCATCGAAGAAAATCCCAGGGAACCGGATCTATTGTGGACCATTCAGTAATGATGATTGCCTTATGAAGTATCGAATGCTCGGTTCAACCGGAATGAAGGTGTCCGAAGTCAGTTTCGGCGCGTGGGCCATTGGCGCCAATTGGGGACAAACCAACGAGGAGGAATCCTGGCAGGCCCTGGTGCGCGCGGTCGAAAACGGGGTGAACTTCTTTGATACGGCCGATGTGTATGGCGATGGCAAAAGCGAACGGTTGCTCGCCCGGCTGCGCAAAGAAGTGTCCAAGGACCTGTTCGTCGCCACCAAGGCCGGCCGGAAACTCAATCCTCACACCGCCGAGGCCTACACCGGCGCCAACATCCGGCGCTTTGTCGAAGCGAGCCTCAAAAACCTCCAAACCGATTGCCTCGACCTGCTCCAGCTCCACTGTCCGCCAACCCAGGTTTACTACGAACCACAGCTCTTCGAAGCCCTCGACGCCATGGTGCGCGACGGACTGATTCGCCACTACGGCGTCAGCGTCGAAAAAGTCGAGGAAGCGTTGAAGGCGATCCAGTTCGACGGCGTGCAAACCGTTCAGATTATCTTCAATCTGTTCCGCCAACGCCCAGCCGACACCTTTTTCGCTGAAGCGAACAAACGCAATGTCGGGATACTGGCGCGGGTTCCGCTGGCGAGCGGTTTGCTCACTGGGAAGATGAATCGCGCCACGCAGTTCGAAGCCGACGATCACCGGCGGTTCAACCGGCAGGGCGAGGCGTTCGATGTCGGAGAGACCTTCGCCGGAGTTCCATTTGACCAGGGGCTACAGGCGGTTGAGGCGCTGCGGCCGCTCGTGCCGCCTGGGGTTAGCCTGACGCGATTCGCGTTGAAATGGATCCTGATGTTCGATGCGGTGAGCTGCGTGATTCCGGGCGCGAAACGCCCGGCTCAAGTGGATGATAACTGCGGCGCGTCGAATGGGGCAGGGCTTCCGGAGAACGTGATGACCGAGGTTCGCTCCATCTACAATCGGTATGTTCGGGCCGCGGTCCATCAGCGGTGGTAACCTCTGGCGGACCGCGCGAGCGCGAGCCTGGCGCCGACCGCTTGCTGGATTGCACTTTATGAACCTCTCAAACCACAATCTTAGCGCGCTCGCGCTGGTCGCGGGGGTGCTGTTGGTCGCTGGCCCTGTGGCTGGGCAGGCAGCGGCGCCCGCCCCCTTGCCGCCGCTGCCATCGCTGGAACAATTGGCCTGGCAGCAAGGCGACCAGGCGCTGTTTCTGCGCATCGGCCTGAACACTTTCACGGGCGAGGAGCAAGCCTCCGGCCAGGAGGACGCCGGGTTATTCAATCCCGACAAATTCGCTCCGCAACAGTGGGTTAACGTGGCGAAAGAGTGTGGTGCCCGGCGTCTCGTCCTGGAAGTCAAAGGCCACGGTGGCTTTTGCCTCTGGCCGACCAAATCCACCGGCTACTCCGTCCAGAGCAGCTCGTGGCGCGACGGCCACGGCGATGTCGTCAAGGAATACACCGACGCCTGCCGGCAGGCCGGGCTCGAATCCGGATTTTACCTGTCGTGCGAGGATCGGAACCATACGACTTACGGCACGCCTGCTTACAATGCGGTTTACCTGACCCAGCTCACTGAATTGCTGTCCAATTATGGGCCGTGGAGCGAAGTGCGATTCGACAACGCCGGCGGTGAAGGCGTTGGCGGGGCCGGGACCATCGGCCGCGATCCGAAGGAGCGCAAGCAAACGTATGACTGGACCAATTACTTCAGCACCGTCGCGCGTCTCCAACCGAAGGCCATTGTGGTCAGCGTGGTCGGTCCGGGCGCCCGGTGGAATGGCAACAACGGTGGCCACAGCGGCGAGCCGAACTGGGCGACCTTCGACCCGAAAGCCGTGCCCGGACCGGAACCCACCGACCGCAAGCAGTTGAACGTCCTGAATTTTGGCGATCCAAACGGGTCGGTGTGGCGTCCCGCCGAATGCTTCGTGGCCCTTCGCCCGCACTGGTTCTGGCGCGCTGAGGATGAGAATCAGGTCATGCCGCTCGACCGAATGTTCAACACGTGGTGCAAATCGATCGGCCGCGGCAACGTCCTGCTGTGGAACGTGGCGCTCAACCGGGATGGCTTGATTCCCGACGCCGATGCCGCGCGGCTCCGTGAACTGCGGGACCGGCTTGAGCAGGTGATGCGCACGGATCTCGCCGCCGGCAAACCCGCTACCGCCAGCAATACTCGCGGCGGTGAGGCGGCGTTCGGGCCGGCCCAGGCGCTCGATGGCGACCGGAACACTTATTGGGCAACCGATGATACGGTCACGAATGAATGCTGGCTGGAAGTTGATCTGGGCAGCCCGAGGCGGTTCACCATGTCCGCGCTTTGCGAACCCATCGGGTATGGCCAGCGCGTCGGCGCGTATCGAATTGAATTTCAGGAGAGTGGAGAATGGAAACTGGCCGTCCACGGCACCACGATCGGGCGGTTGAAAATCGAACGCTTCAAACCGGTCACCGCCCGCCGAGTCAGAGTGGTCATCGAGAAAACGCGTGCCTGTCCGTTGATTTCCGGATTCTCGCTCTATGATAACTGATGCTACGGAGACCGTTGAAAGGCGCCGAACTAAGGAACTGCGAGTTCAAGGCCCCGTCGCGCAAGCCCAGCTTCGCCCGAATAACCAATGACGACTGCTCGAGAAAACAAGACCATGGCGCCGACGAATGTTAAGAGTAAGACCGGGGCATGGCGTTGCCGCCCTTGGCGAGGCAAAGCTCCAACGCTCCTGGTTTTGGCAGACGTAACACGATTTTTATGATGACCACCCAAAAGACCAATAGGAATGCAAATCTGCGGAAGTACGCACCTGCACGGCCGGTGACAACCCGGTGCACGGCATGGCGTTTAATCGGTGCCACGGCAGCCTGGCTTGGTTTGTCGGCGGTGGTTTCGAGCGCCCCGGCGGCGACGCTGGACGTAAAGGAGTTTGGCGCGAAAGGCGACGGCGCGACCGTGGACACGGTGGCCATTCAAAAAACGATCGACGAGTGCAGTCGACAGGGTGGCGGCACGGTGCTCATTCCGGCGGGGCAATTCGTTAGCGGCACGGTGCGGTTGAAGGACAATGTCACCTTGCGCCTGGCCGCACAGGCGGAACTGCTCGGCAGCACCAACATCGCGGATTACATCGCCCCGGACAAGTTCGTCAGCGGCAACGGCGCCACCATGGGCTACTGCTTTATCGCCGCCGTGGACGCGAGGAACGTCGCCCTGGAAGGGCCTGGGGTGGTCGACGGACGAGGTCAGGCGGTGCTGGCGGCGCGTCCGAAGGGAATCAACGCTCGTCCTTTCCTCGCGCGCTTTGTCCGCAGCCAGGGCATTGCCCTTCGCGGCGTGCAACTGCGAAACTCCGCCGCCTGGACCGTTCACTTTTCCCAATGCAAAGACGTTCGGGCCGAGGGCGTGAAACTTGTCAGCCGCGGCGTGGGCAACAATGACGGCTTCGACATTGATTCGACCCAGGGCGTGGTGATCAAGAATTGCAGTGTGGACAGCGGCGACGATGCGATCGTGCTCAAGACCACCAGCCTGGTCCCGACGCGCGATGTCGAGGTGACGGACTGCGATTTGACCAGCAACCACGCCGGCATCAAGTTCGGCACCGAATCCGCCGCCAATTTCGAGAACGTGAAAATCACCCGCTGCCATATCCACGATACCCGTGGCGGCGGCATCAAGCTCCTGACGGTGGACGGCGCCCGGTTGCTGAACGTTTCTGTCTCCGATGTCACCATGGACAAGGTGAACGTGCCGATCTTCATCCGGCTCGGCGCCCGGCTGAAGACGTTCCGTGCCGGCGACACCCCGCAGCCAATCGGCACCGTTAGCAATGTGGTCATCCGGAACGTCCGCGCGCTGGCGACCTCGACGTGGGGCATCGGTCTCAGCGGCATTCCCGGTCAGACGATCAACGACGTGACGCTGGAAGACATTGAGATCAAACTGCCCGGCGGCGGCACGCGGGAAATGGCCGGTGTAGTTCTGCCGGAGGAAGAATCGTCTTACCCTGAAATCACGATGTTTGGCCGGCAATTCCCGGCCTATGGACTCTACGCGCGCCATGTCCGCGGGCTGCAGATGAAAAACATCAAATTCGAAACTGCGACCGCCGACCTGCGGCCCGCCATATACTGCGAGGACGCCGAGGACCTGGCGTTCAATGACTGGACGCTGCCGGCCGCAGGCGAGGGCGCATCGCTGGTCCGCTTCAAAGCTGTGCGCAATGCCCGCCTTGCCGGATTCAAGCCCGTGTTGAGCGACAAAGCGGTGAATCAGGAAAACTGTGCCAGCGTGAGCGTGAAGTGACTCCTCACGTCGGCTCACAATTGAGAAACGAACTGTAAGCAACTTGTCACCAATCGCTGACCCAAAACAAACCCATGCGCTATCTCAAATTCATCCTCCCAGCCGTCCTGACCTCCAGTCTCTTGCTGCTGGCCTCTGGTTTGGCCAACGCGGCGCAGAACGCACCCGCCCCCAAGCCTTCCTCGCTCACGCCATGTCTGGACGTGCTCAGTAAATTCACGGCGCCGGGTGTCCCCGCACTCGGGCCGGGAGAGAGCCCCGTGCCGGCGCTCACCAATAACCAGGCGAGCTCGACCGGGCTGCCCGGCAACGGGTTGGCCCAGCATTCCATGCTCTACGTGGGCGAGGGGCGAAACGTCATCTACCTCGTTCACCAAGGCAAAGTCATCTGGACCTATTCCACCGGCCGAGGCGGCGAATACGACGACGTGTGGATGCTGTCCAACGGCAACATCCTTTTCACCCGGATGCAGTACATTGCCGAAGTGACGCCGAAAAAGGAAGTCGTCTGGCGATACGACGCGCCTACCAACACCGAGATTCATGCCTGCCAGCCGATCGGCCTCGACAAGGTGCTCTTCATCCAGAACGGTCTCCCGCCGAAGCTGATGGTCGTCAACATCAAGACCAAGGCCGTCGAAGTCGAACACGCCCTGCCCGCACCCAGCACGAACAACCAGAAGACCGTCCATGGCCAGTTCCGTCGTGTGCGTTACACCGCGCAGGGAACCTACCTCGTTCCCTTCCTCGGCTTCGGTCAGGGGCCAGACGGAATGGGCCGGGTTGTCGAATACGACAAGAACTTCAACGAGATCTGGCGTTACGAGATTCAGACGCCTTGGGCGGCCATCCGCCTGAAGAACGGCAACACGCTCATCAGCGATGAAAAACTAAAGCTCACGCGCGAAGTCAATCCGAAGGGGGAGACGGTTTGGGAACTCAAGCTGGAGGACTTGCCCGAGAGTTGTGGTCTGCGCCGGAGCCAGAGCTGCACCCGGCTCGCCAATGGCAATACCATCCTCTGCGCGCGGAACGGAAATGCGCAGCTGGTCGAAGTCACCCCGGATAAAAAAGTTGTCTGGGCTCTCAACGATCCGCGCCTGGGACCTGCCACCGCCGTCCAGATCCTCGACGATCCCGGCATCCCGGAAAATCCCGGCGAATCGGAACATTAATGCCATGAACTGCTCCTAAGCCCTTTACTATCCTATTTCTCATGATGAAAACGACCCTTCGAACCGCACTGGCCGCCGTCCTGACACTGGCGCTGTCGTCCGCTGCTCACGCCCAGACCTTCACGAGCATGAAGCCTTACATCAAGCCCGCCAAGAAGGAGGGCGGTTTGGTGCTGGAGCAATACTTCCTTTGGTGCCCATCGGTCATTAAAGTGGGCGACACCTACCACATGTTCTGCTCGGCCTGGCCGGCGCAGCGGCACATGGGCGGCTGGACGACGGAATCGATGTGCATTCGCTCCACCTCGACGAATTTGCTCGGACCCTATCGCTTCCAGGAAATTGTGCTCCAGAAGCGGCCAGGCAAGTGGGACAGCGAGCGAGTCCATAACATCAAGATCGTTCAGGCGGGCTCACATTACGTCATTTTTCACATCTCCACAGCCAACGAGACTGGCTATGCGGAGTCGACTTCCATCACCGGCCCGTGGACCCGCCACGACCAAGCCGTGCTGCCGTTCAGCAACCCGGCGCCGCTCATCCGGCCGGACGGAAGCGTTTACGTGTTCGGACGCCGGGGCGTCAACCATGTGAACCGGGGGCAGGCCTACACGGCTCCTTCTTACACGGGTCCTTACAAAGTCGTGGATAACGGCAACAATCTCCTGCCCAATGACTGCGAGCTGGAGGATCCGTGCATCTGGTGGGCGAATAACCAGTTTAACGTCATCTGCACCGATTGGGGCGGCCATGCCACGGGTCGCAAGAAGGCCGGAGTCCAGTTCTATTCCAAGGACGGGATCAAATACCACCTGGTGTCCAAAGAGCCGGTTAACACCTCGACCATCCCCTTCGACGACGGGGCATCCGTGCGCTACTCGCGGGTTGAACGGCCCTTCGTCTACGCAGAAAACGGTGTCGCCAAAGCCTACTTCCTGGCCTGCGAAACCACCGACCACAAGGGAGTCATCGTTGCCCATCCGGTGGACAATTATGTGCCGGGAGTTTCTCCTTAAAATGCAACCGGCCCCCGCTTTGTCACGCGGGAGCCGGTGATGCTTTGATTCAATATCGACCGAGCGCGGGTGCGCCGATGGTCATCGGGCCGAGATTTTGATCATCTCCGCGCCGTGGGGCGGAATGGTGAGTTCGAATTGATCCTTGAACCGGCCCAGATCCTTCTGCCGCCAGAGATCGCGCACGGTTTGCGGGCCGACCAGCTTCAGGTCGGACCATTTGATCGTGACCTTCACGGGACCGTTCGTGCCCGTATTGAACAGGCCGACCGCTTTCGAGCCGTCCTCGAGTTCCTTGGCGAGCACCCGACGATCCCCGTCGTGTACAATCGTCGCGGCCTGCCGGCCTAGGGAATCCTGGTTGACGGCGAGCACTTCGTCATTGGAGAGGAGGCTGAGCGTGAACGCGTCGAGTTGACTGAGGTCATTGCCGAGCAACAGGGGCGCCGATACCAGGCACCACAGCGTAATATGCGTGTATTCCTCGTCCGGGGTCAGTCCTGGCTGTCCTTTTTCCCGAGTGCCGACTTCCAGCATATCGGGGTCGTTCCAATGCCCCGGGCGGCAGAACGGCAGCCAGCGATCCTCCCCAAATCCTTTGCTGCTCATGGACTGCCAGTTGGCCTTGATGTCGCCTGAGGTCCGCCAGCAGTTGGCATATTGCGTCAGGGCTGGCGCGTTGGTGAAAGGCGTGTTGTTGGAAAGACTGAAGACCACGTCGCGTCCGCTGCTCCGGAGGGCATTATACATCTCTCGCGTCTCCGGTTCTTCGTTCGGATTCCAGTCGTATTTCAGGTAGTCGATGCCCCAGGCTGCCCATTGTTTGGCATCGTTGGTGGCGAAGGAATATTTCCCAATTGCCCAGGGAAGAATTTTACGGTTCGGCTGCTTGGGCCCCGTGGGCCGTTCCCAGGTGCCTTCGGGATTCTCGGCGCTGCCGCCGGTGTGGCGGGCGTAGGAAGTTACCCATGGTGTTGAATAGATGCCGATCTTGAGCCCCAGCGCATGGACGGCGTCGCACAGCCCTTTCATGTCCGGAAATTTCTCGTTGCCCTGAAGGGCGTTTAACGGACCGCCACGCTTGCCCTGCCAGGTATCGTCGATGTTGAGGTAGGTCCAGCCGTGGTTGATGAGGCCGGAGTTGGCCATGGCCTTGGCGTTGGCCAAAACGATTTCGGCGCTGATTCGGCTGCTATAATGGTTCCAACTGTTCCAACCCATCGGCGGCGTGAGTGCCAGGGTTTCGCCCACGACAATCCGGAATTTCTTTTCTGCAGCGCCCTTGGCGTTCTTTGCCCGCAGCGTCACCGTGTGCTCGGCCTTTTCATTCAAGGAACCGCTGAGGTCGCCCGTCGCGGGATCGAGCTTCAAGCCCGGCGGCAGGTTGTCGACCGAGAAACTCATGGGGCGCTCACCAGTGGCGGGAATGTGGTAGAGGAAGGGGTGCCCAGGGCGAACGCCGAAAATGCCGGGGCCGTTGATCCGGGGTGTGGCCGGCGGTTTGGGGGTTCGAATTTCGGGGGTGGCCGCTGACTGCCCCAGAGCTGCGGTGCTGAACGCGGCGCACAGCGCCAGCGTCAGTAACGTGCGATTTATCAATCGTGAAGTGAGTATTTTCATGTTGTGCGACGATTTGACGATATTCGCACCGTTTTTGAACTAGAACATTTGTTCAAGCCGGGCACGCTTGACGGGTGGGCGTCCCCGGTGAGAGGGTCGGTTGCAGCATTATGCAAAACCCCTTCGCCCGCCAGAGATCACTGCCGTGCACGTTTGGTGAAACACCTGTGCCGGTGCCCTGGAAAACTGAAGCCCGTCGCGCAGGTTGGCGGTTCGGAGTCAGCGTGCTTCAGGGCGGGTTGCTCGGGCTTGCCGGTTCGCTGCACGCCCAATCGAGCAATGAGCCGCCGCATCCCACTCTTGCCATCTCGGGTCATCAGCAGCGGCAGCAGCCCGGCGACCCGCAACGACGCCCATGCGCGGCGCATTGCCATCGCGCTGCTCGACTGGTCACATTACGGGCAATTCCGCACTGCTGCCCGCCTGCGGCCATGTGGCCATGGGCACCGGCACCGGCAGCCAGGCCGTGCAGGTCAACCAGAACTTCCCGGGCAACAACAACCACATGCGCTCGGACGTGACCGCCTTTACCGCGCCAGCGTCAAAGGCGTTTTCATGGTGCGGGTCTACCATGCGGCGGGCGAAAAAACAATTTCTTATCATTTATTAACGGAGTGAAGAAAATGAAATGCTTGTGTGTTGTCTTATGTGCCGCGCTGCTGGCCTGGGCCGCTGCGGTGCCGACGGCGGCCGGACAGGTTGGGACCGCCAGACCCGCCGCGCCCGGGAGATACGAGCCAACGATTGAGTCCCTTTCGCACAAGAACCCCACGCCGGAGTGGTTCAAGGATTCTGTGCTGGGCATTTATTTTCACTGGGGCATTTATACAGTGCCGGATATGACCTTACCCCCGGAAGAGACCTCGAAAGGGCATCCCGAAAAGTATGGTTCAGGCATGTACTCAAAGCCCGCCGAGAAATCGTATCTTGGGTGGCACATTAAAAAGTGGGGCGACCCGACAAAGTTCGGCTACAAGGATTTCATCCCGATGTTCAAGGCTGAAAAGTGGGATCCTGAAGCATGGGCCGAATTATTCAAGGAAGCCGGGGCGGACTTCGCCGGTCCCTGCGCCGAGCATCACGACGGGTTCGCGATGTGGGACTGTTCCCTCGACGAGTTTAACTCGGTCAAGATGGGTCCGAATCGCGACATCACAGGTGAAATGGAAAAGGCCATCCGGAAACGCGGCATGCGGTTCCTGGCAACGTTCCATGATAACGTGAATTGGCGTTTCTTCGACTCCGGCCGGCGTTATTGCCCGCCAGGCGTCGACGTGAATGATCCAAAATTCGCGGGCCTTTACGGACCGGTGCACAATGCCGGTGAGCCCATGTCGGACGAATTCAAACTGCTCGGGCAGCGCAAGCTGATTGAGTTTGTGGACAAATTCAAACCGGACATCATCTGGCATGAAGCTTCTTATTACACGGATTACGGCGACAAGATAATTTTACCGTATCTCGCCTACTACTTTAATGCCGCCGAGAAATGGGGCCGCGAAGTTGTCGTGACCTTCAAGAGAAAAGAATTGCCGCTCTCGTTTACGGTGTTCGACATGGAAAACTTTCATGAGGTAAAGGCTCCGAAACCGCAGAAGTGGCTCACGGATTACACCATGGACGATTGGTCCTAAATGATGGTCACGGAGACCAAAACTCCCGCCCAGATCGAAGAGAAAACCAAAACCATCATCGACGGTATCATCGATCGAGTCAGCAATAATGGTGTTTGCCTGCTCGACATCGGACCGCGCGCGGATGGAACCATACCGGAATCCCAGATCGCCACGCTGAAAAACATCGGGAAATGGCTGCGCGTAAATAAGCCCGGCCTGGCTGGCGCCGTTCCTTCCCCATTCGTGAAGGGTGGGCCGCAAACCACTCGCAACGGAAGCATCGTGTTCATGCGCAAAGGGCCCGATCTGTTTGCGTTCGATCTGGAAAAACCCGTCACGCCCACGAAAATCCCGGGCGTCACCGCCGTGCCGGATTCGAAAATTCGCATGCTGGGCAGCGCCAAGGATCTCGCATGGCACCAGGACGGTGCCGATGTCGTTATCGAAATCCTGCCCGATCCATTGCCTTGCGATTATGCCTGGGGATTCCAGATCCGTGTTGGTCAGGAGTAATGAAGTAGCCCGAACGTAAGCAAGGGAAAGATTGCCGGAAAAACTTCAAATAAATCACTTTAACGAAAAATGGAAGGAGTATGAGAATGTTTGGCGAGCAAAAGAAAATACGGGTGCGCCTGTTCACCCTGGGTATGCTGACGCTTTTAATCCTGACGAACGCATGCGTTCATGTTCGGGAACAAACGAGCAAACGGGTTGATCAAGATGGCTGGAGCGAAATGGATGCGATCCTGCGCAGGATTGTGGCGCCAACATTCCCGGCGCGCGACTATCTTGTCACCCAATTCGGTGCGATTGGGGACGGAAAGACGGATTGCCGCGAGGCCATTGCAAAAGCGATTGCCGCATGCACGAAGGCCGGTGGCGGGCGCGTGGTCGTCCCGCCGGGGAACTATCTGTGTGAAGGGCCAATCCATCTCGCTGATAATGTCAATCTCAACATCGGCGAGGGTGCCACGATCAAATTTGGCGTCGACCCGGTGCATTACCTTCCGCCGGTATTGACGCGTTTCGAAGGCACGCTGCTCTATGCCTACTCGCCCCGGATTTACGCGCGCGGAGCGAAGAATGTGGCGATCACCGGCAAAGGCTTGATCGACGGGAACGGCCTGGCAACACGCAATTTTATGGCAGGAAAAAAGGGCGGCGGGTCTGGGACGCTGCGCAACATGGGGAGCACCGGCGTCCCCTTGGATCAGCGGATTTTCGGCGAGGGAAAATGGCTTCGCCCGAGCATGATCCAACCCTTCGAATGCACCAACGTGTTGATCGAGGACGTGACGATTAAAGACTCCACCTTCTGGGTAGTGCATCCGGTCTTCTGCCGTAATCTCACCGTGCGCGGAATCCATGTGGAAAGCCTTAACAGCAACAACGACGGGGTG
>JBQCEJ010000284.1:0-4143 GCA_051960355.1 Verrucomicrobiota bacterium
GAAGCCGCCGAAGCCTCGCTCGCGCTGCTGATCCGTGGCGTGTTGGATCACAACCCCGAACTGCTGTTCACCGTGGACGCATATCACGTCTCGATGCGCCGCGACGCCAAGGAGTCGGTTTGCGAAGCGACCATCAAAGTCCGCGTGGGCGACCAGACCGCGCATACTGTTGCCGAAGGAGACGGCCCGGTCAACGCACTGGACGCCGCGCTGCGCCGCGCCTTGTCTGGATTTTTTCCAAAGCTGAAAATGGTCGAACTCACCGATTACAAGGTGCGCATCATCAATGGCGCGACCGGCACCGCCGCCAAAACCCGCGTGCTGATCACCTCAACCGACGGCAAACGCGAATGGGGAACAGTCGGCGTCAGCACGAACATCATCGAAGCCAGCCTTGAAGCGCTGGTGGACTCGATGGAATACGCGTTGTTGAAGAAATGATTTTTCACCGCAGAGGCGCAGAGGCGCAGAGAGGGACGGCTGTCTTTACTCTGCGTCTCTGCGTCTCTGCGGTTCCTTACTATGTCTGAAATCTCGAAAGCCTACGAACCGCAGTCCGTTGAAGACAAATGGTATGACTTTTGGCTGAAGCAAGGTTGCTTCACGGCCGATCCCGCGCGCGTCACCGAGAAGCGCCCGGCGTATTCCATCGTCATCCCGCCGCCGAACGTCACGGGCATGCTCCACATGGGGCACGTGCTCAACAACACCATCCAGGACATCCTCAGCCGCAAGGCGCGCATGGACGGCAAGGAAGTCCTCTGGCTGCCCGGCACCGACCACGCCGGCATCGCCACCCAGGTGCAGGTCGAAAAAGCGCTCAAGAAAGAGGAACGCAAAACCAAATACGACCTCGGCCGCGAGGAGTTTCTCAAGCGCGTCTGGCAATGGAAGGAGAAGCACGGCGGCATCATCATCAATCAGCTCAAGAAGCTCGGCGCGAGCTGCGATTGGACCCGCGAACGCTTCACGATGGACCCGGAATATTCGCGCTGCGTGCAGAAGGTCTTCGTCGAGCTTTACAAAAAAGGTTTGATCTATCGCGGCAAACGCATGGTGAACTGGTGTCCAGTTTCCCAAACCGCGCTCTCCGACGAAGAAGTCGAAATGAAACCGCAGAAAGGTTTCATGTATCACTTCAAAGTGCAGGTGGCAGAAGAGCCGAACACTTGGCTCACCATCGCCACGACGCGACCGGAAACCATTCCCGGCGACACCGCCGTCGCGGTGACTCCCAAAGACCCGCGTTACACGCACCTCATCGGCAAGCACGTCATCCGTCCCCTGCCCATCCAGTTGCCAGCCGAGCAGAAGCTCATTCCAATCATTGGCGACGAGCACGTGGATTTTGAATTCGGCACCGGTGTACTCAAAGTGACGCCGGCGCACGACAAGGCGGACTTTGAAATTGGCCAGCGGCACAAATTGCCCGTCATCGACATCATGAATCCGAACGGGACGATGAACGATCTCGCGGGCGAAAGTCTGGCGGGGTTGGATCGTTTCGAAGCGCGGGACGTCGCGGTGGAGCGCTTGAAAGAACTCGGCGTGCTCGTGGAGGAAAAGCCTTACGAGAACAACGTCGGCTTCAGCCAGCGCGCGGATGTGCCGATTGAACCGCGTCTGAGCGAGCAATGGTTTTTGAAGTATCCGGCGGTGGAGCAATCCAAGGCGTGTGTGGAGCAGGATGAACGGAGCGCAGAGCATCGCTCTGCGCGAACCGAGGACGGAAACTCGCAGAGCAATGCTCTGCGCTCCGAAAAAACACGGTTTCATCCGCAGCGCTGGGCGAAGGTCTATGACCACTGGCTCACGAACATTCAGGACTGGTGCATCAGCCGCCAGCTTTGGTGGGGACATCGGATTCCGGTGTGGACATTGCGCGGCAGTATCTCTTTACGAGAAGCTTATCAAACTCTCAACATGATGCTGCTTCAGGATACGTTCCTTGCTGAATCCGAGGAGCAAGAAGTTGCGATTTGTATTAATGGAAAGATTGTTTCTTCAAATCCGGATGAACTCTGTCGACTTGCAGACTCGAGCTATTCAGCACTCGACGTTGTCGCTGATCGTGAAATCATCGTCTGCACGTGTTTGGAGAAGCTCTCTAGGAACTTGGCCGCAGCGAAATTCACCCAAGACCCCGACGTGCTCGACACCTGGTTCAGTTCCTGGCTCTGGCCGTTCGCCACGATGGGCTGGCCGGAGCAGACCGAGACGTTGAAGAAATTTTATCCGACCACCGACCTCGTCACCGGACCGGACATCATTTTCTTCTGGGTCGCGCGCATGATCATGGCGGGCTACGAATTCATGGGCGAGCCGAAGTTCGGCCTCCCAGACGCGATGCCGTTCAAGAACGTCTATTTCACCGGCATCATCCGCGACAAGCAGGGTCGCAAGATGTCCAAGACGCTCGGCAATTCGCCCGACCCGCTCGTGCTCATCGCGCAATACGGCGCGGACGCCCTCCGCTTCGGCACGATGCGCAGCGCGCCGCTTGGTCAGGACGTGCTCTTCGACGAAAAGGATGTGGAGCTGGGCCGCAACTTCTGCAACAAACTCTGGAACGCCTGCCGCTTTCGTCAGATGGTCGGAACCGCGCCCGACCCCAGCGCCGCCGCCGACGCCCCGCCGATCACCTTTGATGTCCAGGGCGAGATCAATCCGAAGCTGCTGAGCACGGACGACAAATGGATTCTGCTCAAGCTCGATCTCGCCATTCGTGAAGTGACCGACGCATTGAACAGCTATAACTTCAGCACCGCCGTCCAAGCGCTCTACCGTTTCTTCTGGAGCGAATATTGCGATTGGTATGTCGAGGCGAGCAAAGCGGTGTTGCGTCCGGTCGAACCGCTGAAAAGTGAAACCGTTAAACCACACGCCGATTCAACGTTTCAACCGTCTAACGATTCAACGGCAACCGACCTTGCCCTGCGCGTCAACAAACTCGCCGTCATTGACTTTGTGCTCTCGCACACCTTGCGGCTGTTCCATCCCTTCATGCCGTTCATCACGGAAGAACTCTGGCACGGCATGGGTTACTCCGCCGACATGCCGGACGATCAGGGCGGCAAAACGATCATGTTCGCGCCATGGCCCAAGCCGCTCGACGAAGATTTCAAAGGCCACTACGGCCTTGATGATTGTTACCTTCAAATGGCCGGGGCGAAATATGAACTCGTCACGCAAGGGCGCAATCTGCGTCGCGCCGGAAACATTCAGGCCGGCAAGAAAGTGAAATACGTTTTCAAGCCGACACATTTCCAACCGCCGCACGAGATCGAAGTCATTCGCTTGTTGCTCAACGCGGAAATCGTTGAGATCAACGCCGATTATCAAGCGCCCAAAGGCACGCCGACCGTCCGCACGGAGCTCGGCGAACTGCTGCTCCCTCTCGAAGGTCACATTGATCCCGCCGCGGAAACGGCGCGCCTGACAAAGGAAAAGGAAAAGATTGAAAGCGAGATCACCAAGGTCGAACAGAAGCTCGCCAATCCAAGCTTTGCCCAGAAGGTTCCGCCGCAGGTTTTAGCCGAACATCAGCAACGCCTGCTTGATTGGAAGGCGAAGCTGGATCACGTGAAGACTTCGCTGGAAGCGCTGGGTGGCTGATCAAAAACTCGCGTCCCGCAGTAACTCTAAAATCCGAACATGAATGCCGTTGTAATTCGAAAGGCGCTGACTCAATCCGTGGCAGCCGCCAAAGCCGCGGGCGAGCTGATGCGCAAAAACCTGAAGCTCGCAAAGAAGGTCAACACCGAGACCTCCCATGACATCAAGCTGGAACTCGATGTCCGTTGCCAGAAGTTGATCGAGAAGAAACTGCACTCCGCATTTCCCGACATTGCGTTTCTCGGTGAAGAAGGCAGCGCGGGCGCTTTGGACGCGGATTACCGCTGGGTGGTCGATCCGATTGATGGCACGGTGAATTTCACTTACGGCATTCCGCACGCCTGCGTTTGCATTGCCTTGCAGAAGAAAGTCGCGGCGAATTATGGAACCGTGCTGGGCGTCATTTACGATCCCTTCCTCGACGAACTCTGGACGGCCACGACCAACGACGTGGCGCGGTTGAATGGAAAGCCGATTCGTGTCAGCGAACGCGCCAAACTCGGCGACTGCGTCTGTGCCATGGGTTAC
>JBQCEJ010000285.1:0-22799 GCA_051960355.1 Verrucomicrobiota bacterium
GATCGGAACGAATTGAATCCTCAGGCCCGCGCGAGCCGCTCCCAGCAACACTTCCGACTCAATCTCAAAATGCGCCGTAGCGATCGGCAGCGCCGCCCATGCAGCCAGTTGAATCAACCGGAAACCGCATTGCGAATCCGGCAATGAAAAACCGGCGGCCTTTGAGATGCGTCGACTCATCCAACGATTCACGATTCGTCGCAGCCAAGGCATTTGACCCGGATTGCCCATCCGATTGCCAATCACCAGATCGGCAGACGTTGTCTCCGCGCACTCCAGAAATTTTCCGATATCCACTGGGGAATGCTGACCGTCGCCGTCCATGAGCAGCGCCCACTTGAATCCGCGTTTTCGCGCCCAGGCGCAGCCGGCTTGCAGCGCGGCACCTTTACCCAGCGGCTCTGAATGGCGCAACACCTCAGCGCCCGCGCTCTTCGCGATCTGGCCGGTGGCATCCGTGGAACCATCATCGACAACGAGAACGGCGGGAAGTTGTCGCCGAACAGTGTGAACGAGATCGCCGATTGCGACGCATTCGTTCAAACACGGTATGATAACGAGGCATTCGGCCTGCCAATTCATGGTCGCCCAAGCTATGTGAAACCATCGCCCCGCCAAAGTGATTTATTGCGCCCGCGGGCTTTGCAGCAGGTTTAAAATGACTTTCCGCCCGAAAAAAAGTCCATTATTTTGGCGCCTTAATGAGTTCATTTTTGAAGCCTGATTCTGAGCTGTTGCAGTTGCGCGGGGAGGCACAAAGAGCATTTCACGCACAGGCCGCCCAAGCGACACGAACGCGTTTCGGAAAATCCGTTTTCGTCCGGGCCGTGGTTGAAGTGTCTAATTTCTGTCGGGAAAATTGTGCCTACTGCGGCATGCGTCGTGACAATCGCAACCTCGCCCGCTTTCGCGCCAGTCACGAGCAACTCGCCGAAATGCTGATTCATCATCGGCCAGCCAGCATCACTGACATCAACATCCAGGCAGGTGAAGATCCGGTGGCGGTCCGTGAAGTGGTTTTGCCACTGATCGAAACGCTCCGGCGCGAGACGGATCTGGGCATCAGCGTCTGCCTGGGATCGCTGAGCCATTCGATTTACGCCGAGCTCAAGAATGCGGGTGCGAGCATTTACATCATCAAGTTTGAGATTGGCGATCCAGCGCGCTACGCCGAGATGCAATCGCCGGGGAAATTCGCAGAACGGCTTGCAAATATTCGACATCTGGCTGCCACCGGCTGGCGCGTCAGTTCTGGATTCATCGCCGGACTGCCGGGGCAGACGGCTGATGACATGGTGCAAAATCTTTCCGTGGCGAATGAACTGCCGTTGGACGGTTGCAGTGTCAGTCCTTTCATTCCAGGCGATGAATCTCCTTTGGCCAATGCGCCGATGGCGGAAATCGACCTGACCCTCAACGCGATGGCCACCTTGCGCTTGATGCGTCCTGATTGGGTGATTCCTTCCGTGAGCGCGTTGAACCTGGCGGAGCCCGGCAATGGCTATCGTCGAGGGCTTCGCACGGGCGCCAACCTCGTCACGATCAACCTGACGCCTTCTGACATTCGCGGCAATTACCTTCTCTACAAGCGCGATCGTTTCATCATGACTGAGGAGAGAATTCTTGAAGCCATCGCGGCCGAAGGGCTTGAACCGTCAACGCAAAGCCTGGTGAATTTTTACGGTCCAAAGCCAACGAACGGAGAGACTGTGAACAAATCGATCGAGTCCGCTCGCGCGTAAAAGTTCGCCCTGCCCCGTTCAAACAGCGCACACGGTTGACTGACCGCATCGACATCGGTCAAAGCGGCTCCCACACAGGACACGGAACGATTTGCGCAGAGTCAGCGCCGGGCGGTCTCGGGTCGCAGGTTGTTTGTAAGGAAAGCCTGCACGAAGAAGTCTTCCAGCCGGCGCGCGCCGTAAGGCGTTCGGGCTACGCCATGGCCCATTCCTGGCATGTCGAGAAGCTCGAAGTCTTTGTCGGCTTTGATCAGGGCGTTGACGACCTGCATCGTGCTGGCGGGATCCACGTTTCGATCCATTTCACCGACCATCAGCAGCAATTTGCCCGTCAGCTTATGCGCATCGGTGACGTTTGAACAACGCACGTAGCTCTCATCCAATGGCCATCCCATCCATTGTTCGTTCCACCAGATTTTGTCCATTCGATTGTCGTGACAGCCAGAATCGGAAACACCGGCTTTGTAGAAATCGCCGTGATCCAGCAAGCCTCGAAGCGCGTTCTGCCCGCCTGCGGAAGTTCCATAAAGCCCAACCCGATTCAAATCCATTGAAGGATATTTGGCCGCAGCCGCTTTGATCCACAGAATGCGATCGGGAAAACCGGAATCCGCCAGGTTCTTGAAACAGACGTCATGAAATTTCTTGGATCGATTCGCCGTTCCCATGCCATCGATCTGAACCATGATAAAGCCGCGATCGGCAATCTTTTGATCGCGATAAGCCGTGTGAAATGATTTGGGTACATACGAATCCTGCGGGCCCGCATAGATGTCTTCAATCACGGGATATTTCCGCGCCGCATCAAACTCGCTCGGCCGATAGATCACGCCGTAAATATCCGTGCTCCCATCACGACCCTTAGCCACAAACCGTTCGGGCGCCTTCCAACCCGACGCGAACAGCTCACTCGCATCGGCTTCTTCCAAACGGCACGACAACTTGCCGCTGTCCGCGCGACGCAGATCAATAACCGGCGCCATGTCCACCCGCGACCAACTATCGATGATAAATCGTTTGTCCGGCGAAAACTCAATCGAATGGGTGCCGTCGCCTTCGGTCAGGATCGTCAGGCCGCTGCCATCGAAATTGATTCGCGCATAGTGAATATAATAGGGATCTTCTCCCGCACGCAGGCCACCCGCATGAAACCAGACCTGCCGCTTCTCGGCGTCCACCCGATCGACGCCCCGCACCACCCAGTCGCCGTGCGTGATCTGATTTTTCACGCGGCCGCTTTTAGCATCGTAGAGATAAAGGTGATTCCATCCATCGCGTTCCGACATCCAGATGATCTCATCGGTTGAATCCAGATACTCGCAAAAATATTTTCCGGAATAACAGATGAACGTCTCGCTTCGTTCCTCCACGACGGGCTGCACAGAACCGCTGGCAGCATTGACCGCCAGGATGCGCAATACCTGATGGCCACGTTGATTATAGAGGAACGTGAACCGTGTGGAATCCGGCTTCCAGCGAACTTCATCGACCGACCAGGGATTGGAGAAAAGCGCATCGTCCAGCTTGATTTCCTTTGTCGTTGCGACTTCAAACAGGTGCGGCTTGCGAACTGGTACATTGTCGCCGGGCTTTAAATACGGATACGAAACCAGCTTCGGCTGAAGCTGATCCTCGGGCGACGATTCCACGAGATAAACCCGGCGCTGCGTTCCAGGCTGGAGGCGCATTGCCACCAGATGGCGCGAATCCGGAGACCAATACACCTCCGGCAAAGGCCTTTCGGGATCACTGCGGTCATACTCAAGTTCGATGGCTCGATCGGCTTCCGCGTTGCGTTTGTAAGTGCTGCTGGGATTCGCATCATAACTCAGCGGCTGTTCCTTGCCGGTTCCGACATCACGCAGAAAGAGATCATCTCCATGCACAATAGCTTCCCATTTCTGGTCGGGAGACCGCACACCGGTGACTTTACGGTCTTCGCCACGATCTCTGCGGCGCCGCGGGGCGGCAGCGGATTGTCCATCTACCACACCAACGCCTGGCGAACGTTCCGCTTCGAACACAGCTACAACGTCATCGGAATCTGTGACCAGCCAGACATGGCCCGCGTAGGTATGTTGCGACCGTGATTCGCCTGGTTGCAGACTGCCGTAGGGCTGACGCTTTCCTTCGCTGTCGATCCAAAATAGATTCACCGCTCGCCCAAGGCGGTTGAGGATTTCGATCTCCGTTTCAATTCCAGTGTCTGTCGAAGGATGTGGCGTGAGGCTGGCGGGCAAATGTCTGCCGGATTCAACCAGGCGATTCAGGCGGGTCAGCGTGTAGCTTTCCAACTCCAGTTTCCAACTTGCGCCTTGCCCCCGCAGCAGCACGCTTTTGCCGTCACGGGTGAATTCCAAGTCATCAATGGGCAACCGTTTTGGATCAACGATTTTTCCCGACTCCTTCGCCAGCGCTTCCGCCAAACGCGCGTGATCGAATGCCGGGAGACGTTTGCCGCGCTCGGCGTCCACGAGAATGTATTCCCGCTCCTGTCCCGGCAGGTTCACGCGATACCAGAAGGCATTGGTCGCCCCATTGGCATCGGCAAACCAATGCGGCTCCACGCGATCGCGATACAGCCGTGGCGGGAGGTTCGTTTTGGTTTCCGCGCCCTGCACTGCGGCCGCAACGAAAAGCAAACCGATGAAAGCGATCGTGAATTTGCGAAGTGAGTTATTCATGGGAATCGGTGTTTGAACGCCGCCCAAATTGGCCGTTTTCCAATTTGCGGCGCAAGGTGGAATCGCATGCTATTTTTCCACATGCCGCACATTGCATGAGACTCCAAAAACCGTCCCCGTAACTTTTCAAACTCAAATCCCTCCTCGCCATCAATCGGAAGCACCGGTATTTTCTTCCGGCAACACCGATTGGAATCAAGGCAGTTGTTGAGTTCCAATCGCACGAAAGGTCACATGCGTTACGAACCGATCACACCGCAGTTGTTCATCGAGAATCGCCGCCGGTTGGAATCCTGTCTCCCGGCCAATTCGCTGGCAGTCGTTAATGCCAACGACGTCAGCACGACCAATGCAGACGGCACTCAGACCACCGTGCCCAACTCCGACCTGTTTTTCCTCAGCGGAATCGAACAGGAACAATCCATTCTGCTGCTGTTCCCGGATGCGGACGACGAAAAGCATCGGGAGATTTTGTTCCTGCGCGAACCGAACGCGGAAAATGAACTCTGGGAAGGCCATAAGCTGACGCGGCAGGAAGCGCGAGCGGTTACCGGCATTCAGAACATTCAATGGCTCTCGGAGTTCCCGCGCCTGTTCCATCGGCTGATGTGCGAGAGCGAACACGTTTTTCTCAACAGCAATGAACACAAGCGCGCGGTCATCGAAGTCGAGGGCCGCGATGCGAGGTTCGCCGCTGACACCGTCCGCCGCTATCCGCTGCACGATTATCGTCGCCTCGCCCCGCTCCTGCACCGGCTGCGTGCAGTGAAGTCGCCCGCGGAGATCAGCCTGATTCAGAAAGCCTGCGACATCACGGCCCGCGGTTTTGAGCGAGTGGCCCGTTGCACACGACCAGGAATTTCCGAACGCGAACTGGAAGCGGAGTTCGCTCACGAGTTCATCCGGAACGGCGCGCGCTTTGCCTACACGCCAATCATTGCCAGCGGCTTGAACGCCTGTTGCCTGCATTACACCGAGAATTCACAAACGTGCCGCAAGGGCGAACTGCTGCTGTTGGATGTCGCCGCCGCTTATGCCAATTACAATGCCGATCTGACCCGGACCATTCCTGTCAGCGGCCGTTTCACGCGGCGACAGAAGCAAGTCTATCGATCGGTCCTCCACGTTCTGCGTCAATCCACCGTGGGCCTCACGCCGGGCAAGAAAATCAAGACCTGGCAGAAAGAGGCTGAGCAACTCATCGAGAGAGAATTGGTCGATCTGGGTTTGCTGACCTTGCGCGACATCAAGCGACAAAATCACGATCAGCCGGCGGTTAAGAGATATTTCATGCACGGTATCGGCCACCCTTTGGGATTGGATGTGCACGATGTCGGGATTACAACCGAACCGATCCAGGCCGGTTGGGTGATGACGGTGGAGCCCGGCATTTACATTCCCGAGGAAGGATTTGCCGTGCGTTTGGAAAACGATGTTCTGGTCACGGACAAAGGACCGGTCGATCTCACGGCGGACATTCCCATCGAAGCCAATGAAATCGAAGCGTTGATGCACACGAAATAAGACGCGCAGCCACGATCTGCATCAAGTCCTGCGCCCGATGAATCATCTTTTCGGCTGTTACACTTCGTTTTAAACTCGCACCCATGAACCGCTGTTCTTCGGCTCTATTGATTGCCGCCACGATCTTCATCCCAATCTTAAGCAGTTGCGAGTCGCCGCAGAGAGTTGAAAGAGGTTCGCCGCCAAGCGGATTTCACGCGCTCTTCAATGGCACAAATCTCGACGGCTGGTGGGGCGCTGACACCGAAGATCCGCGCGGCTATCTGAGCTTGCCGCCGGAAGAGTTCCAGAAAAAACGCGAGGGCAGCCTCGAGAACATTCGCCAACACTGGACGGTGCAGAACGGCGAACTGATCAATGACGGCAAAGGGCTTTTTCTCACCAGCGATGCGCTTTTCGGCGACTTCGAATTGCTCGTGGACTACAAAACTGTGCCGCTGGCAGACAGCGGTGTTTACCTTCGTGGTTGCCCGCAGGTGCAGATCTGGGATTCAACGGAAAAGGCGAAGTTCAAACTGGGCGCGGATAAAGGCTCCGGCGGTTTGTGGAACAACTCTCCCGGATCACCGGGCAAAGATCCGTTGGTAAAAGCCGACAAACCCTTCGGCGAATGGAATCATCTCCGCATTCGCATGATCGGCTCAAGGGTTTGGGTCTGGCTGAACGAGAAGCAAACCGTCGATGGCGCGACGTTGGAAAATTACTTCGACCGAAAACTGCCGGTACCGCCAAAAGGCCCGATTCAGCTGCAAACGCACGGCCGTGAAATCCGCTGGCGAAATGTTTTCATTCGCGACATTCCCAGCGATGAAGCCAACCGTTCGCTGAACGCGGCGAGTGCGAAAGGATTTCGATCCATCTTCAATGGCAAGGATTTCACGGGCTGGCGCGGCGCTTTGGAAAACTATCAGGTGCAGGATGGCGCGGTGCGCTGTCAGTCCGGCAAAGGCGGAACCATTTTCACTGAAGCGGAGTTCACGAATTTCATGGTTCGACTTGAATTCAAACTGCCGCCAGGAGGAAACAACGGGCTGGCGATTCGTTATCCAGGCGAAGGGGACACCGCGTATGTCGGCATGTGTGAATGCCAGGTTTTGGATGATCACTACGAACAGGTGACGGGGAGCAAAATCGATCCGCGCCAGGCGCACGGCTCGGCGTACGGCATGGTGGCGGCGCAGCGCGGTTACCAGCATCCGACGGGCGATTGGAATTATCAGGAGGTCACGGTCAACGGTTCGAACATCAAAGTCGAACTGAATGGAACCGTGATTCTCAACGCCGACCTCAGCAAAGTCACCGAATTCAGGGGCGGCACAGCGCATCCCGGCAAAGATCGCCGGAGCGGCCACTTTGGTTTTGCCGGCCACGATGACCCGGTCATGTTCCGAAATATCTTCATCAAACCGCTCGAATAAATTCCACTTCCCATCATGAATTCCAATCGCTTCTCCTCCCGGCGCTCCTTTCTCAAAACCGTCGGAACGGCCGCCCTTGCGGCGCCGTTCTTGACACGCGGCCTGATGGCGCAATCGCCGAACAGCACGCTGCGTCACGCCAGTTTCGGAGCGGGCGGCATGGCGCTGGGCGATCTTACCGTGATCGGCAATTGCAAAGGCGTGGAGATGGTTGCGATCTGCGATGTGGATCTTGATCAGACGATCGAAGCGCGCAAACTGTTTCCCAACGCCCGGGTTTACCAGGACTGGCGCGAACTGCTGGACAAGGAAGGCAAGAATATCGATTCCGTAAATGTTTCCACTCCGGATCACATGCACGCGCCAATCGCCGTCAGCGCGATGCAACTGGGCAAGCATGTATACGGTCAGAAGCCGTTGGCGCATGATATTTACGAGGTGCGCCGCATGGTGGAAATCGCGCAGAAAAAAAAGCTGGTGACGCAAATGGGCATCCAGATTCACGCCGCGTCGCCGTATCGCACCGGCGTTCGGCTGGTGCAGGACGGAGCCATCGGCAAGGTAAAAGAAGTTCATTCCTGGTGTCCGAAATCCTGGGGCGACACGGCGGTCCGACCGGACCGGAGCGATGCCGTGCCCGTAAACTTCAATTGGGATCTTTGGCTCGGCGTTTGTGCGGATCGCCCGTTTCTTGGCCAGGAATATTATCATCCGTCCAACTGGCGCAAGCGTCTGGACTTCGGAACCGGCACGCTGGGCGACATGGGTTGCCATATTTTCGATCCCGTTTTTGAAGCGCTGGGTTTGGCCGAGCCCATTTCCGTGCGGTCGGAAGGACCGGCGCCAAATGAATGGAATTGGGCGCTGAACGGCGAAGTTCACTACCAGTTCAAGGGCACCAAGCTAACCGATTCGAACGTTTTGCCAATCACCTGGTATGACGGAACCGCCACGCCGCCGGCGCACATTATCGCTTTACTGGAAGGTGCGGAACGTCCCAACACGGGATCGATCTTCGTCGGGACTGAAGGTGCAATGTTGCTGCCGCATTACAGCCGTCCGTCGCTCTATCCCGCGGAGAAGTTCAAGGATTATGAATTTCCTGAAGTGCGGGAAACCAGTCACTGGGGGCAGTTCGTCAAAGCGTGCATGGGCCAGGGCAAAACCGCCGCGGACTTCACTTATTCCGGCCCGCTGACCGAAACCATTTTGTTGGGTGGAATCGCCTCGCGCTTTCCGCAAACCACACTGGGATGGAACGCGCGCAAAATGAAATTCAATGTTCGCGAAGCCAACCAGTTCGTGCGCCGCAAGTATCGAAAAGGCTGGGCGACGGACGGCCTTTAGAAGCAGGTCGGCGCTTTATTTTTCCAGATAGCGAACCACCGCTTCGGTTCGCGTGCGCACCTGCAGGCGATCGAAAATACTTTTCATGTGGTCATGCACAGTCCAAGTGCTGATACCCATGGCTTGCGCAATTTCCTTGTCCACCAAACCCTTGCTGAGTAACGCCAACACTTCGTGTTCCCGAGGAGTCAAACGCGCCACGCCGGAGTTTTCGGGATGACGCGCCGGCGAGAGCATTTCGTTGAAGTAAGATTTCACGAGCGACAGCAGGTCGCCACCAGCGAGGTCGGTCTGCCCGGAACGATTCAGAATGGGCTCAAGAATCCTGAGCGGATCAACCCGCTTCAGGAAATAACCGGCAGCGCCACCGGGTGTGGACACAAACAATTCATCGCCCGTGGTCACCACGGAATAGGTCAGCGCGGGAACGTCCGGCTGAATCGGCGCGAGGCGTCCCGGCGAATCACAGCCGATCAGCTTGGCCAGATGCCGGTTCACAAGAATCAACTGCGGTTTATGCAGGGCGAACTCGGCCGGGAAAGCTTCCGCCGAATCGCACGGCACACTGCTAAAGCCGGGTTGTTGATCGATGCAGCACTGCAGGGCCTGCCGGATACCCGCGTCCGGTTCAACGATCAGAACACGCTGGGCTTGGGCGCGGTTCTCCTTTTTTGATGCAGCGCGCGGCTGAACCAAGGTATGCAGCGTTGTATAAGTCCAGAGAATTGGATTGGAACACCACTCGAAGCCCACCATCAGTTCACGCGAGAATTGCCGGCTTGCTTCGTCCCAACCCGATTGAACCACGAAGTCATTAATCTCCCGGGCTTTGACTGCGGCCAGTTTCAAATCAGATGTCCCCAATGGAAACCAAAAGCTCACGCCCGCATGCTCAATGCACGCCGACAAATCATTTTTCTTTTCACCTGAAAGCGGGAACCGATAGCGCCTGACAACCAGGCGATCTTTCCAGGAAATTTCATTGGCAGATCGCGAAGCTGCTTCAGTCGGCACCTCATTGGATTTCCCGGCGGAGGATTGCTTTTGCGGACGCGCAGCTGGCTTGGACTTTGGCTTCATGCAGCGTTGCAGGTGCCGGTCATTTTGCCTGACCAGCCGACTTTTGGAAAAATTCGATCGTCGCCTGCAAGCCATCCGCGAAATTGCTTGTGGGCGTGAATCCCGTTGCCCGCAGTCTGTCGATTGCGGCGAGCGAATGTTTTACGTCGCCGGATCGTTCGGCGGCGTGCTTGATTTCAGAACGTGATCCTGTCAGAGCGCAGAGTTTCGAGGCCAACTCTTTGATCGAAATGCGTTGCCCGTACGCGACGTTGAAAACGCCGGTCGCGGCAGAGGCAGTGGCAAAGAAAACATTCGCCGCGACGATATCCTTCACATAAACGAAGTCGCGGGTCTGCTCTCCATCACCGTAAATCGTGATCGGTTGATTCTTCACGGCGCGTTCGATAAAGATCGGCACAGCGGCGGCATACTGGCTTTTCGGATCCTGCCGCGGGCCGAACACATTGAAGTAGCGCAACGCCGTCGTCTGCAATCGACCTTCAGCAGTAAACATCTGGCAGTAATATTCGCCGTCGAGTTTGGTGATGGCGTAAGGGCTTTTCGGCTCGGGCAGCATCGTCTCGACTTTGGGCGTCACCGGATTGTCGCCGTAGATAGCCGCGGAACTGCTCAACACGAGCTTCCTGACCTTGGCCCGCGCCGCTTCTTCCAGCACGATCAAAGTGCCGGCGGCATTGATTTCATTGCACTCAATCGGCTTCTGCATCGATTCCGGCACGCTGATCATTGCCGCGAGATGAAAAACATAGTCCACGCCCTGCATCGCCTGTCGCACGATCTCGCGATCGAGGATGGAGCCGCGCAGGAATTCACAGTTCAAGCCGTCAAGATTGCGCTCGAATCCGGAACGCAGATTGTCGAGCACCCGCACATCGGCTTTGCCTTGGAAATGTTCGACGATGTGGCTGCCGATAAATCCGGCACCGCCGGTGACAAGCACTTTCATAGCAATCCTTCGATCAGGGCGTTCATCTGCTCTTCCTGTTGCTCAATGGAAGCAACCAGTTTGAACTGCGTCCGGCAGCGGTCGAGATTGTGATTCTCGCGCCGAACCTTGAAGTAAGTATCGCCCGACAAAAAGTCGGTGAGGAAGCGCAGGCCAATCTCGAACGTGATCACTTTCCCGGACGCCACCAGAAACTGCTTCTCGCGCCTGGTCAGGAACCCCGATGCCGAACTCAGATAACCGCGCGCCAGCGCTTCGAACATGGGGAACTGCATGTTCACTTTCGACAGATCGCATTCATCTTCCTTCGCCGGACTCGTGGTGGTGCGCACCATGTCGCCAAAATCATAGAGCGCGAGTCCCGGCATGACGGTATCCAGATCGATAACACAGATGCCTTCGCCAGTGACATCATCCAGCATCACGTTATTGAATTTTGTGTCATTATGCGTCACCCGCTCGGGCAGGTTTGCCTCAAGCAGAACACTGCTCAGCGCTTTGTGTCGCACGGCGAATTCAATTTCGGGTCCGGCGAATTGACCTCGGTGGGCGGCATCATCGGCGATGGCTCGTTCCAGCGCGGCAAAACGTTTCGGCGTGTGATGAAAATCGGGAATGGTGTCGCGCAATCGTGGCGCGGGCAAATCGGCGAGCGCCTGTTGGAAGCGGCCGAAGGCTTTCGCGGCTTCGAAGGCCTGCTGAGGAGACTCGACGGCATCGTAGGTTCGCGCTCTTTCAATGAACAAGTAAACGCGCCAGTAATTTCCCGCTTTGTCGCAGAAATATGGGCGTCCATCGCGCGCCGGAACCACAGTCAAAGCGCGCCGATTGAAATCACGCTGCCCAACCAGCTTCCGTTCCAGATGCGCGGTGACCCGTTGAATGTTTTCCATCAACCCAACCGGATCCTTGAACACGTTCTGATTGATCCGCTGCAGAATGTAACGGACGCGCGCGCCGGCTTGGTCAAAAACAACGCAATAGGTGTCGTTGATATGTCCACTGCCATACGGCTCGGCGTGTATGAACTCGCCGTAGAGTTCAAATTCGAGCGTGACAGCGCGGACATCGTGAGACGGTTTCAGGTCCATAGTTTCTCCGGGTAATCTCCCCGCGCGATCAGGGTGCGAATGCTTTCAACGACGCGAGGCCGATCTTCCCGATAGGTAATCCCGAACCAGGAGTCGGATGTGCGCAACACTTTCAAATGTTCTTGGCCGTTCTGAATCAGATGGTTCACGACGCTCGGAATGTAAAACTCCGCTTTTTCCTCTTGGCCGTGCTTTTCCAGAAAGTCGCCAAATTGCTGCCGCAAGTGGCCGAAAATGCTCGGCGCAAAACCCCACATGTTCATTGACACAACCTCCTCGGCAGTCAGCGGATGAACAACACCCGAGCCATCGGTGTATTTGGCGGCAGCGCCGCTTGGTTCGATTTTTGTCAACTCGGTGACGCTTCCCAACCGACCGTCGTTCCCCACGGTGCAGACGCCGCGGGCCACGCTTCCGAACTCCGAAAGCGTGTTGCGCAGAATGAAACCCACCATCGCATAATCCGCGGAACCGGAACACAAATGCTCGGCAAGCATTCGAAAAGAAGCGGCACCGTAAAAGTCGTCGCCGTTGATCACGGCAAACGGTTCCTGAATCGCTTCCGCGCCCATCAGGATTGCATGGCCAGTGCCCCAGGGTTTCTTTCGGTTTGCCGGCAAGACATGGCCGGGCGGCAACCGGTCCAATTCCTGAAAGACATATTTAACCGCGATCCGATTTTCGAACCGCCGGCCAATCACTTCTCTGAACGACTCTTCAATGTCGCGCCGGATTACGAACACCAGTTTCTCAAAACCAGCACGCATAGCGTCGTAAATCGAGTAGTCAATGATTGTCTCGCCACCCGGCCCGACAGGGTCGATCTGTTTCAAGCCGCCGTAGCGGCTCCCAAGCCCTGCGGCCAATACGAGTAAGGTCGGATTCTTCATCTGAATTTCTGAGTAAGATTCATGGGCGTTGCAGCTCGGTTCTCAGGCTTTCTCCGCAATGCCCAGTGGCTTGATAGCTTTCCACAAGCCGCGGGTGAAGTCGGGAATCACAACGGGCATGCTGCCGGTGGCGACTGAGCGCGCGGAGACTTTGATGATGCTGCTCCAAGCCGCCGCATCGTAAACCACACTGTCCGGCGTTTGTCCGGTGCGAAGGCAATCCAGATGCCGCCAGTTCATCACAAAATCCATCCCGCCGTGACCGCTGCCCTTGGCGCGTTCCGCCAGTTTCGCCCAGAGCGGATGCGTGAACAGTTGCCGCATCTTGGCCATGTCAGGATCGTTCAACCACTCATGGGAACCTTTCGAAGCCAGGCCGTATTGCTTCGGATCGTCCACTGCCAATCGCGCCGGATAATCGAAGAAGGTCGCGCCCGTGCCGCACAGCGCATTGATGCGGCTGTAAGGCCGCGGGCTGACCACGTCGTGCTGGATCATGATCGTGCGGCCCAGCTCCGTTTTGATGATCGACGTGTTCATGTCCCCGCAAATGTATTTTTCACTCGCATGCCGTCCGTTGTTGGGCTGGTGATCGTCGCGATATTTCGTCAGGCTCTTCTCCGGCGAACTCATGGACACGAGAAACTTGAACTGATCTCCACGACCAACGCCGAGGTATTGCGCCACCGGCCCAAGCCCGTGGGTCGGATAGAGATTTCCGTCGTATTCCCAGTGGTAATCGCGCCGCCAATCGCCTTCCGTTCCCAGGCTGAAAAGCATGGTCCGCAGGTCATGAAGATAAGCGCACTCCGCGTGCGTCAGCTCACCAAAAACACCGGCGCGCGCCATGTTAAGGACGAACAATTCGTTTTCGCCGTAGCAACAGTTCTCCAACATCACGCAGTGCTGACGGGTCCGCTCGCTGGTGTCCACCAACTTCCAGCACTCATCGACAGTGAGCGCCGCCGCAACTTCAACAAAGGCGTGCTTCCCCTGCTCCATCGCCTTCACCGCCATCGGCACGTGCCAGGCCCAGGGCGTGGAAATGTAAACGATATCGATGTCATCACGGTTCACCATCTTCTCCCAGATGTTCTCCGTGCCGCTGTAAACTTCGGGACGTTTGCCCCGCTTCTTGGCGCAAATATCCGCCGCCTTCTGGGCACGATCATCTCGCACATCGCAAACGGCAACCGTTTCCACAAAGTCGATATTCAAACAGGCGTTCACATGGGTCATGCCACGACGCAGGCCGAAGTGCGCCACGCGGATTTTTTGCAACGGCGCGGTCGTGAGATCGTGCACGGGTTTTTGCCCCCCCGGACGAGGACGAGTAACGCCGATATCCGGTTTCAAAACGACTCCGCTGGAGAGCGTCACTGCACCGGGTTCGCTGGCGTTGCTCGCCGTTGAGCAACCGGCCAGGGACGCGCCGAGGCCGGCCAGCGCCGAGGCTTTGAGAAAATTACGACGAGATGAATTGGGTGTCTTCATAGGCATGGATCAAAACAGATTTCAGGTGAACGGTTGTCATTTCAGATCGCGTCCCTCGCTCCGGTGAACAGCATCGGAGGTCAACAGGACATTGGAAATTTTGGAATCCCTTATGCGTGAATTTTGGCTGCCCGCCCGGTCGCCAAAGAACAAGGGCGGCACGAAGCAAATCAGGAGCGAGGCGAAAATGATGATCCAATCAATCAGCTGTAAATGCATCGATGCAGTTGGTTAATGCGCCGGAGTCTTCGGTTGAAAGATTGTGGAACCCAGAGGCGCAAAGCAAGTATTATCACGTGATAATAGATCGTTTTAAAACCTGAAATGGATGTTGGGGAACTCATTTCTTCTGGCGGTTCGCTGATAAGAGCAGCCGATCCGAATTCGCCACGCCGGCTGAAACAGTTTTTCTTCCCGAAGATTCACGGACGGCCAGCCTGGGTTTCAACATCGCCTTCTGGCGTTTGAAATCCGGTTGCTCCAATCGTTGCAGCAGAAACTGCCAGGCCGTTGCACACATTTCCGCAACCGGCTGGACCAGGGTTGTCAGCGGACACTCCAGATATTCCAGATCCTGAATGCCATCGCATCCCACCAGCGCCACATCGTGCGGCACACGCAGGTTCAGGTCGCACAACCCGCGGTAAACCGCCACCGCGATGTCGTCGGAATGACAGAAGAACGCTTCGGGACAACCATTCTCCCGCACGTAACTCTTGATCAAATCGCGCACGATCGGCCGCTGATGTTCGGAGAGCGGATAGTAAAGAAATTCCGGTTCCAGCCCCGCTTCGCGCATCGCGGTTTCATATCCCAAACGCCGCGTGGCACTCGCGTTGGTTTTCCGAATGAACGTCGCGTGAACAATCCGCTGAAAGCCCGAATCGATCAAATGCCGCATCACATCTGCCGTTCCGGCAAGCAGGTCCACCTGCACGCAATCGGTTTTGGCCAGGCGGTCGGCGCCCATGGCAATGACCGGAACATATTTGGACACCGCGGATTCCAAATGCGCTCGCACCGCGGTGGGCGCATCGACGGCAAAAACACCGTCAACCGGCACATGCGACAGCACCTGTTCGGCTTCGGCGGTGCCGACTTCGCTGACGATCAATTCGTGATTTGCCTGCTTGACCAGGCGATTCAATTCGCGAGCAACGTGGGTGTAGTAGGTGGAAATCTGGTCGGGAAGCCACAAGGCGATGATCCCCGTTCGACTGCGTTTCAACGCCCGTGCATGGGGGTTTGGGCGATAGCCCATCTGACGTGCCGCCGCGAGAATTCGCTGCCGCGACTCCTTGCCAACCTGCGGATAACCGGCCAGCGCAAAGGTGACGAGTTGGCGAGAAATGCCGAGTTTGCGGGCGATTTGTTCCTGTGTGACCATGATGAAGTTCGCGAAGCAAAGTAGCTAAAACGCGGCACTGACCGCAAGGCATCCGTGAATCAGTGGCCCGGTTGCTCGCGCTCGCAAGCTGATCGACCAGTTGATTCGAACACAGCGGGCGTGGCTGGAACAAAGCGCTGCCGCCCAAGGCCCGGATTTTTAACCCAGCCTCTCGTCCGCACTGACCAGCACCGGGCCCGGCCGGTTGCAAAGCGTCCCACGCCGAAACTTCTCCCATTTTGCGTCATGCTGAAAAGTGCCACGGTAATAGTCGACGTCCTTGAGTTTGCTACCCGCCGCTTCATCCACAATGACTGTAGAGTGCGCATGTAATTGCAAGGCAGTCGCGGGAATCATGCTGCTGATCGGCCCTTCCACCGCCTGGGCCAGAATGGCCGCTTTCGATTCTCCCGTCGCCAGAAGCAGGCAGCGGCGCGCTTCGAGAATGGTTCCCACACCCATGGTAATCGCACGGCGCGGCATCTGATCGGGACTGCTGAATAACAACGAGTTCTGTTCAATCGTTGCCGGTGCCAGGGCCGTCACGCGAGTCCGCGAGCGAAAGGCAGAGAGCGGTTCGTTGAAACCCAGATGACCGGTGCGCCCGATGCCCAGCAGTTGCAGGTCGATGCCGCCCCGTTCCATAATCAGCCGTTCGTACCTGGCGCATTCGGTTTCAAGATCGCCAGCGACACCATCGGGAACATACGTGTTTCGCAGATCAATGTTCACCCGTTGAAACAGGCGCTGGTTCATGAAGTGGCGATACGAATGACGATCACTGCCCGGCAAACCAACGTATTCATCCAGATTAAACGTGTGGCAGCGCGAAAAATCGAGGCCCTCGTCGCGATGTTTCCGAACCAGACTTTCATACACGGCTTCCATGGTGCAGCCGGTCGCCAAACCCAAAACAAGCCGAGGATTGGAACGGAGCGCGTCGGCAATGAGACTCGCCACCAATTCGGCGGCCGCGTCGGCTGCAGGTTGAATGATCACTTCCATGAAAATCAAATGCGGGGGAATTCAAATACAACTGGCGGCAGCGGCAGGCGTTTCATTTCAAACGAACTTAACGAAACATCCCTCCGGAACAACCCCCCGAATCTGGGGGTTGCTTCAACCACTCGGTTGCTGAATAGAGCTGAAGATCGGGCGGGTTTGCCTGGCGACGCCTGCGGCAAGCACGCAGCGCGCATTCAATGTTGCGGTGAGGCAGCAACAAGGAATGCCAGCAAGAGAATTACGAATTACCCGAACTGAAGAACGCCTGCGACTGGCTCACGAACTTGAAAAAACCGCAGCCCTCGGTCTGGAGAAAATCAACCCGAAGATGCGCACCGAAATCTGACGCCGTCACGGACCCCGACGGCGTGTTCAGTCGGATTTTTGGGCTTCGGTGAAGCGGGCTTGCAAAGCGCGGTGAGGAGCTGAAGTTCCGTCAAAGTAATAGGACAGGGAATAGACGCGATCATTCAACGGCTTCATCAATTCCAGCAAAGCCGAATAGGGCTCATATCGGCTGGTGAGAATGCCTTTGTTGGAATCGCGATTCGACGGTTCGGTATTCGGCTCGGAAGGATCATTGTCCATGTATTTAAACCAATGCCAGCCGACGCAAACTTTCGATTCCAGCAGTCCGAGCGTGAAGTTTTGATAGAACAATCCGCGGTCTTTCTGCGACTTCACAATCCAGCCCGCCCCGCTGTTGTTCGGCAGCCCGGAATCGGCTCCCTTGACATACCATTCCGTGATGAGAATCGGCCGGCCCGATTCGCCCGACCACATTGCGAGTTTTTCCTGCGAGGGAGTCCAGGTGCGGTAATAATTGACGGCCATGACATCGACATATTTTCCCGCCGCTTTGAACACTTCGGGATAATTCAATTCACCACCGTGAAACCGGGAACCGAGATACAGATGATTCGGGTCGTATTTCTTAATCGCGGTGGAGACGATGCGATAATATCGATCCGTGACAAGCGCGAGGAAATCTTTCCGATCCTGCTCCGTGATTTTCTTGGTTGTGGCGCGATCGCCATGACGCGCTGTCAACCACGCGCGGGCCGCCTGATGTCCAGGATCGGACTCGGGCAATTGCAAGTAGTCCAGAATCGCATCACGCTTGAACGGCATTTCATTATCCGAGAAATGGCCCAGCAGCCAGGGATCATCTTTCGCTTTGGCCAACTGGCGGGCGTAATCGTCGCAGAATGTTTCGAACTCCGGATCAAAAACAAAGATGCAGTCCCTGGGATAACCGATATGGCCCGACTGCTGATACGTGCCGCCCCGCTTCTGGCCGTAACTGCTCATGAAATTCCAAATCTTCGTGTAGACCAAGGGCGTTTGCGCCTGGCGAAGATGGTCCGTGTCCGACCAGGCGCCCAGCCCATTGAATCCCTGCGAGCGCAACAACGCGCTCGTGCTGTCAACCCAATTGGAAGCGCTGCCGAATTTCTCCTTAAACGCTGCCTGCGCGTTCTCTCCACCCATTTGGGAGACTGCAACCACTCCTTTGTGCAGGAACAAGGATCCTTGTGGATCAACCAACCACCAGCGCCCGGCGATATTGGTGGGGTAAAAAAAGCCGCTCGCCTTCACCTGGCGCGCCAGCAAGCCTCCGTACTGATCCAACCCTGAATCCAGGCGATCCATCACCGCCGCCGGCAATGCGGCGAGGGTCCGCGTGGAGTAATTCGTCCACGCTTTGCCGGGAGCCACTTGAACCTGAACATCGACCATCGCCGATTCAGCCGGGGCCGTGCGGGCCACGATCACAAAGGCGAGAACCATTCCGGCATTTTTCACGAGCATGTTCATAAATGAATTCAATAAGTCAGTCCAAAGCCGATTGGGAACAGTGGTGCGACGGCGACGCCGTTCACGCTCTCAGACGAATGCCGATTTGCGGTCGGCCAAGCGCGGGGCAACTTGCCGGTCGGCCGGGAATCGCCAAAGAGCACATCCGCCATGCCCGCGCCTTCGGTCCCAGGCAGCCACGCCGCCACCACGGCGGCGCTGTCCGCCAAGCCGCGACCAAGAACGAGTGGACGTCCGGAATACACCACCAGAATCACGGGCACGTTAGCCGAGTGCGCTTGCTCGATCAGCGCGAGATCCGCTGGCGCCAAACTCAGGTCCTTGCGGTCGCCCTTCATCTCGGCGTAAGGCTTCTCTGCGACAACCACGATCACCGCGTCAGCGCCTTTTGCTCCGGTGCCGTCGCGTGAAAAAGTCACTTTCGTTCCGGGCGCAACCGCTTTGCGGATCGCCGCCAGCAGAGTGGTTCCGCCTGTGGTGACTTTTCCGGGACGGCCCTGCCAATCGATGGTCCAGCCGCCGCATTGAAGGCCCAGATCATCGGCGGCCTCGCCAGCAACGTGCAGTCGCTTCAACTTTTTCGAGAGTGGCAAAGTGCGGTTTTCGTTCTTGAGCAGCACCAATGATTCGCGCACGCAATCCCGTGCAACCTGCCGGTGTTCGGGCGACCCGATCGTGCTCGTCAAAGCGTGATCCGTGTAAGGCTGTTCAAACAGGCCCATTTGGAATTTCACCCGCAGGATTCGCCGGACAGCGTCGTCAATGCGTGTGGGCGTCACTTTGCCTTCGGCGACCAGTTCCTTGAGGTCCTCAATGAACTCAACGTAATTGTTCGTTTTGCCCGGCCCGAAGGGAATCATCACCATGTCGAGCCCAGCGTTCACGGATTGTTCCACATCCTTTTTGTAGTCCGCGGAAATCTGGTCGATCGCCGCCCAGTCAGAAACCAGAAAGCCTTTGAAGCCGAGTTCGCCTTTCAACACGTCGGTGAGCAGATGTTTGTTGCCATGCATTTTGACCCCGTTCCAACTGCTGTAGGAAACCATGATCGAACCCACACCCGCCTCGATCGCTGCCCGGTACGGAGGCAAATGCAGCGAGCGCAACGTGGCTTCGTCACAAATGGTGTCGCCCTGATCGACTCCATTTCGAGTGCCGCCGTCGCCGACAAAATGTTTCGCGCAGGCGAGCACCGCACCGGAATCCGTCAGGCGCGCGCCCTGCAATCCGCGCACCGCCGCAGCACCGAGTTCAGAAACCAAATCCGGAGACGAGCCGAAACTCTCGTAGGTGCGACCCCAGCGTTCGTCCTGGGCAACGGCGACGCACGGCGCAAACGCCCAACGCATTCCGGTCCCGCTCATTTCCAGGGCCGTGACGCGCGCGGCGGCTTCCACCAGCTTCGGATTCCGAGTCGCGCCGAGCCCGATGTTATGCGGAAAAATCACCGCGCCATCCACGTTGTTGTGGCCATGGACCGCGTCGATGCCGTAGAGCAAAGGAATTTTGAGCCGCGTCTTGAGGGCGAGCGCCTGGCATTCCTCCACAGCCGCGAGCCACGCTTCCGGACTGTTGTTGATCGGATCGGAACTGCCGCCGCTGAGCACTGAGCCGAGGAAATATTTTTGAATGTCGTCCGTGCCCTTGAGCGCTTTCAAGTCAGCTTGAACCATTTGGCCGATCTTCTCTTCCAAGGTCATCTTCGCCAGCAACTCGTCGACTCTGGAATCCACATTCTGAAGTTCGGCCGCCGGGACATTTACGGCAACCAGGCAGCTCAAAAAAACGCCTGAGACCCACTTGCTTCTGAACATATTCACAATAAAAAAAATGGTTTTAACTTCTGCTTACAACTCGCGCTCTCAGCGCCTGATAAAAAGGCAGGAACCGCCCCACGGCTCCTGCCCGCCAACCACAACCCAACGCCCGAATGATTGCCTTCCTTCCGCAATTGAGCTACCCCACAAAACCATGGGGCACCGCGGCTTATCGCGACTCAGCGCGTTTCCGGTAATATTCCTGAAGAACCTGAAACGCCTTCTTCTTCACACCTTCACTGGAGATCAGCCCTTTGCGATTGAACCCGTCCTGAATTCCTGGAAGCACGCGTCGCGGTGAACGAAAGTCCACCAGAATCCACGGCGTAAATCCGGTCAAGCCGTCGATCTTGTCAATCATCGGCAACGTCTGTTGAAAAAGGTCCTCCTGAAATTCCTCCGTCCAGCGCTGATCCTTGCTGCCATGCAATCCTTGCCGTGCGTCGCCGCCGAATTCGCTGATGAACACCGGCTTGTTGTACGGAATTTCCCAGGACACCCGGCTGCACTTTTCCGGCAAGCCATCGTACCACCCGACGTATTGGTTGAAGGCGACAACGTCCACAATGTCGGCCAACGGATCCTGCACGACATTGACGTTCGGAGCACCGGGTTTGGAATGCTTTTCCATCGCGGCACTTAACAGGCGCGTGCGGTCGAGCGAACGTGCATGCTCGGCGAGGCGGCCGAGGAATTTGGTGCGCGCCGCGCTGACCGGAGTTTCATTCGCGAGCGACCAGATGATGATCGAGGCGCGGTTGGCATCGCGGCGGATTTCATCCGTCAACTGCTGTTCCGCATTGCGATACGTCTCGGCGTTTTCCCAATCGATCGTCCAATACACCGGCACTTCCGACCAAACCAGAATGCCCATTTTGTCCGCCAGCCGCGTCATGGCTTCATTGTGCGGATAATGCGCAAGGCGAACGAAATTGCAGTTCAACTCTTTGGCCCATTTCAACAACTGTTCCGATTGGCCTGCGTTCTTCACCCGCCCCCCGCCGTTGAGCGGGAATTCCTCGTGAATGCAAATGCCACGAAGGAAAATCGGCTGACCGTTCAGCAGCAGTTTTTTGCCGCTCGTGCGAACGGTGCGGAAGCCGACGGGCTCGCTGATTTTATTGTCGCCGTGTTGAATGGCCACTTCGTAAAGCTTCGGCTGCTCCGGACTCCACAGTTGCAGGTCAGGCGCGGCAAAGTGAAAACTCGCCTTGCCATCCGCATCCGTCTTGGACGTCAGTTTCTGGCCCAACTCGGGAATGGTGAGCACAACCTTCTCGCCTGCGGCGGCATTCGTGACAGACACCCAGCCCGAAATCATTTTGCTGGTTTCCGATTCGAGCCAGAGCCGATGATCCGCGATGAACTTGGCCGGGGTCCGCACGAGTTTCACACTGCGCGTCAGCCCGCCGTAATTCCACCAGTCGGTGTTCAAGGTCGGCACGCCCTCCTTGGAACGTTTGTTGTCCACTTTAACCACGAGCGAGTTGGTGCCGGCTTTGATTTGCTGGGTGGCCTCGAATGAAAATGGCGTGAAACCGCCGATGTGCGTTCCGAGTTTTTTCCCGTTCAGGTAAACATCGGCTCGATAATTGACCGCGCCAAACCGGATGAAGACGTGTTCGCCGGCGCGCACCGGAGCCGATTCAAAGGTGCGGCGATACCAAAGACTGCCCTCGTAATACAGCAACTCGGGCCGTTGCGTGTTCCAATCGCCCGGAACGTTGAGCGAAGGCGAGAGATCGAAATCGTATTCCACGCGTTCGCCGGGATTTTCGGGCTTCACATCCAGGAAGAAACTTTCACTGCGCGAAGGATCTTTCCCGAGGTCACGCTGCGTCAATCGATAGTCGTAAAAGCCGCTCTCGTAAGGATCGATGATGCTTTTCCACTCGCCATCGAGGGATTGGCCTGGCTGGAGCAGCAGATCAGGGATGTTGTCGGCATGCACCGACGTGGCGGCGAGCGCGGTGGTGAGAAGGATCAAGCGGAGTGATTTAAACGTTTGACTCATAAATTTACCTGAGCGTGACAAACCTAAACACGATTCATAAAGCGAAAAAAGAGCGACTGGCGGGCGACCGGTTCGGCCTTCGCCACCAACTCAGCCATCTGCGGTTCACTCAACGGCGTGAACTCGCGGGCGAGTTGCACATTCTCTTCCAGTTGCGCCACCGATTGGCACCCAATGATCACGGTGCTGACCGGCAGCGTCAGCGCGTAACGCATGGCCTCGCGCATCGTGAGCGTGCCCGGCGTTTTGGCAATCGCGCCGCTGCCTTCCCAGGAATGGGCTTGCCTGTCGAGTGGTGGCGGAGTCCAGTTGGAAAGAAGGCGTCCGCGCGCCGGCACCTTCATGCCGATGATGCCCATCTCCTTTTCCACCGCCATGGGCAACAACTCTTCCTTGAAACTGTAGTGATGCGGATCGGCGGCATTCAGCGCCAGCAGAATGGTGTCGAACGGAAACCGGCGAATCAGTTCCATCAAGGCATCAGGCCGGTGATGTCCGGTGATGCCGAGATGACGCACGAGCTTCTGTTCACGCGCCTG
>JBQCEJ010000286.1:0-6074 GCA_051960355.1 Verrucomicrobiota bacterium
TATATTCCAGCAGCCCACACGCCGGATGGGCGAAGCAGAGATGTTGATGCACCTGACACATGTCGCCCACGTGTGGAACCACCGGCAGACTGTAGCAACGGGCCATGTCCGCGACTTGCCAGAATTCGGTGATGCCCGCGAGCCGCACGACATCGGGCTGGACATAGTGCACCGCGCCGGCATGGATGAAGTCCCGGAATTGTGATGCGGTGTAAAGCTGCTCGCCCAACGCAATCGGTGTGGCAATCGTCTCGGCCAGACGGCGGTGGCCTTCGATGTCGTCGAAATAGATCGGCTCTTCAATCCACGCGATGTCAAAGTCCACCAGCCGGCCCGCGGTTTGGATGGCTTGCGGCAAACTCCAGCGGCCATTCGCATCCGTCATGATGCGAATGTCCGGGCCGAGGGCGTTGCGCACGGCTTCGACGCGGCGCAGGTCTTCCCGAGGATTCGGGCCGCCGACTTTGAGTTTCACTGCGCGATAGCCGTCTTCCTCCACCAGACGTTTGCAGTCGGACACCATCGTTTCCAACGACCAGTTCAGCCAGCCGCCGTCGGTGTTGTAGGCTTCGACTTTTTTCGCGGCTGAGCCACCCAGCAGCTTCCACAATGGCTGGCCCGCGTCCTTTGCCTTCAAATCCCAGAGAGCGATGTCGATCGCGCCGAGTGCGAGATGAGTAATGCCCGCGCGGCCGACCCAGTAAATCTCCGACTGCTTGTGCAGTTTTTCCCAGAGGGCGACGACTTCGCGCGGGTCTTCGCCAATCAGCAGGGGACCGAAGCTGTGAACGATACAATCCACGATGAGCCGGTCGGTCGGCAGATGCGCGTGCGTGCCGGAGAATCCATAGCCGATGTGTTCGGTGTCCGTGTGAATCGCGACGCCGGGCGCGCCCCAATGTGAAAGTTTATGGGTGCTGTCCGCGATGCCGCCGCGCGTGACGGGCGCGTGCAAAATGATGGGTTCCAACCTTGTGATTCTCATGGCTGTCCAAAATGTTGGGAACGCTTATCCAAATCAATCAATCAATGCATTCAGCGCTGGAAAGGGTGCGACAGGCGCTGTGAAATGTGCTGACTGCGCCAATCGGTGCGCGCCAACCGGTTAACCGCTTCGGGTTATATACAGGTTACTTTGAGCTCGATATCTTTCTCATGGTCCTCAGAGTTCAACCTGATCAAAGAATGAAAAACATGACACCAACTCCTACGCGACGCTTACGGATTGTTCTCGCTAACACCAACACTGAAGAGTGGTTTTCTTTCTCAACATTTAGACCGCAGACACGCCTGGTTGTCTGTTTGCTTCTGGCAGCACTGGTTTTGTTGTTGCCGGCGGGTTCAGCCGTGGCAGCCAATGCCACTTGGAAAACCGACGCGGTGGATGCCTTGTGGTCCAACACTGCGAACTGGTCTGCTTCGCCGGTGCCGGGGAGCGCGGATACCGCTACTTTCCAGAGTCCCAGTTCCTTCACTACCATTGATTTGGGAACGGGTGTGAGCGTCAAATCAATCACCTTCATTTCCGCCACTGCCCCATTGTACACGATTGGCAGTGGCGGCGTGAACGCGCAGACCCTCACGTTGAGTGACGGCGGCGTGATTACGTTGAGCGGTACGGTTGTAACAAATGCGGTGTTCAACGCCACCGTTGCGCTTGCGGACACGGCGACCAGTTATTCAGTGAATCCGATTGGCGCCGGCAAAAGCCTGATTTTCGAAGGTGACATCACCGGTGGCCTCAGCGGGTCCGGTGCGAAGACCTTCACGCTAAATCCGTCCTCCACCGGTCCGGGCGCTGTGCTGGTGAACGGTGTCATCACGGATGGCACCGCCACACCGTTGACTGTGGTCAAGGGGTTCGGGGGCAAGGCAACTCTTTCCGGCGCCAATACCTATTCTGGCGACACGCGTGTCACTGGGGGAACGCTGGCACTTAACAATGTCAATGCGCTTCAGAACAGCACGCTGGATACCGGGAAGACCGGTTCTCAATCGGTGACCTTCGTTGTTGCTGGCGTGAACACTTACAACCTCGGCGGGTTGAAGGGAACGAACACTCTGGCCATTGGCGCCAATACAATTAACGTCGGCGCGAACAACCAGAACACGCTCTACGAAGGTGCCATCACCGGAACCGATGGCGGTTTGATCAAATCCGGCGCGGGGTCATTGACCTTCTCGGGCACTAATACCTACACCGGCATCACAACGATCAGCAACGGCACGCTCGCCATCAGCGGCAACGGGGCGCTCGACTCCGCGGCCATCAATAATTACGCGGTCTTCGACGTGTCCGCGGTCACTGGCGGAATCCAGCACATCGCCAGCGGGCAGGCCTTCGCCGGCACCGGCAGTGTCATTGGTTCACTAACGGTGGATTCCGGGGCGACGTTGACCGTCGGCGGCAACACCGGGACCGCAAACATCGGCAGCATGAGCATCTCGGGCGATCTGACGCTAAATGGCACCACAGTCCTGCGGATCAACAAAGGCGGCGGGAGCGATTTCATCAGCGTCGGTGGCGTGTTGACGTTGGGCGGCACGCTGAATCTGAACAGCGTCGGCGCGGCGCTGGCGGCCGGTGACGAATTCCAGATATTCCCCGGTGGCAACTCAGGCACAGTAGTGGTTACGGGCAATCCCGGATCGGGACTCGAATGGGACACGACGCTGCTTAACTCGGACGGCAAGATCAAGGTGGTGGCGGGTTCCAATCCTCCCGTGTTTGTCGTGAGTCTGACCAATCAATCAGTGGAATGCAGTAGCGATGCGACCTTCTCCGCAATCGCTACGGGCACCTCGCCCTTGTTTTACACGTGGAAGGTGGATGGCAACGTCGTGCAGTCGGGAACGGATCTCACCACATTTGCAACCAACAATGTTCATTCCGCGGGCAGTTCCTACGTGGTCTCCGTGGAAGTCGTCAATGGCATCGCGCCCAATGCCACGAACACGTGCACATTGAGCGTGGCAGATTCCTTGAACCCGGTGGTCACAGTGCTCGGTGCCAACTCGATCTCCCTGCTGGTGGGTGAAACCTTCACTGATCCAGGAGCCACGGGAACCGATGCCTGCGCCGGCAGCCTCACGATCATGACAAACAACACCGTGAATCCAAACCTCGCAGGAATCTACACCAATTCCTACACCGCTGATGATGGCAACGGGAACGTCACGATCGCGACACGGCAGGTCAAGGTGTTCGATCACGTGGATGGCATTTGGACCAACACCGTGGGCGGAACCTTGCCATGGGTGGGTGCCGTCAACTGGACCAATGGGTTGGTGGCACAGGGACGTGGCGCTGTTGCGGATTTCAGCAAAGTCAATATTGCCGCCAACACGTACCTGCGTTTGGATCAGCCGCTGACGGTCGGCGACATGAGCTTCGGTGATACTTCTGGCAGCCAGACCTGGGGAGTCAACAACGGCGGCAACGTAACCAACGTGCTCACTCTCGACAGCAGCACTGGCATCTCCACCATCACTGCCAGCAAGGACGTTAACTTCGGCCTGCAACTGGCCGGCACGAACCGTTTGGTCAAGGATGGCACCGCGACCCTGAGCGTGGCCGCGTCGAACTCTTACAGCGGTGGGACGGTGATCGGCGCAGGCAGCCTCAAGTTGAACGCCAGTGTCAACTCCATGCTCGGTTCCGGAGATGTGACCATCGCCAGCGGCGCGCGTCTGTGGGACAACAACAGTGGTGGTGACAAGGTGTTAAACAACAATTTCAATATCGCCGATACCGGCACCGACGGAGGGGGCGTCATCTTTTTGAACAGCGGCAAGGCATTGATCATTCAAGGCACCCTGGCCTTGAGCGCCTCCGCAAAAATCGGCACCGCAAACACAGCGGCAAATGCCTTCATCGCCAACGGTCCGGTTGACTTGGGAGCCAATACCCTGACCCTCCGCGGATCCCCTGTGGCGATCAACACCGGTTGGGCGATCAATGGTCCCATCACAGGCACTGGCGGATTGGACTGGAGCGCGGGGAACCCCGCCTCGACTTTGAGGCTGGCCGGCACCAACAACTACAGCGGGGGGACCGCCGTCAGCGCAGTGTTGGCCATTGCCAGTACTAACTCTCTTCCCGGCTGGGATAACGCCAGTCAGTACTCCATCAGCAGCGGTGCCACCCTCGCCGTGGGCAACGGCGTGAGCGATGCCGCAGTGGCGACGATGCTGGGCACCGGCAACTTCGCGGCTAATGCGCAAATTGGTTTCGATACCTCGGCCGGTCCGCGCACCTATGCCAGCGGCTTGACCGATACGGTCAATGGCGCGTTGGGATTGACCAAGGTCGGCAACAACACGTTGACACTTGAGGGCGCCAATACCTACACGGGCACCACGCGGATCAACGTCGGCGAGTTGTTGCTCAACACGGTCACGGCGCTGCCCGGTTGGGATACCGACGGCCGCTATGTTGTGGCAAATGGAGCCACGCTGGCAGTGGGCGACAGCGCGAGCGATGCCAACGTGGTCACTATTTTGGCGACCACCAACTTCAATGCGGGAGCGCGGATCGGCTTTGACACCACTGCTGGTGACCGCACCTACGGCAACATTCTGGCCAATACTTCCGTTGGCAGCCTTGGTTTGACCAAGCTCGGAAACAACACGCTCAACCTGCCTGCCGCCAACACCTACAGCGGTGCTACAGTCGTGAACGCCGGCACGCTGGCAGTGAACGGTTCGCTCGGCGCCGGGGCTGTGACTGTGGCATCGGGCGGAACTCTGGGCGGCTATGGCCAGATCAACGGCGCAGTGACCGTTCAGGATGGCGGCACGTTGAAACTGGGTTCCACCATCGGCACTCTGACCATCAGCAACGCGCTGACACTGGCAGACAACAGCATAACCTGGCTGAAACTCGCCAAGGGATCATCCCCATCGAACGACTTGGTGCAAGGCATCAGGACACTGACAATGGGCGGCACTTTAACGGTTACCACCAACGCGGGTATGGCGCTATTGGCGGCAGGCGACAATTTCCAGCTCTTCCAGGCCACGAATTACGTCGGGGGATTTGCCGCAGTCAATCTGCCCGCCCTGGCGAGCGGACTTCAATGGGACACGAACGGCTTGAGCAGCGGTGTGTTGAGTGTGGTCTCTGGCGTCACCCCGCCGCCGCCCGCGCCGACATTGAGCAGTTTGACCCGATCAGGCAGTAACCTGGTGCTGGTGTGGAACGGCGGAACCAATTCCACCTGCACGTTGCTGACCGCGACGAATGTTGCTCAACCGCTGGTCACCTGGTCTTCGGTGGTCACCAACACTGTCGGAGCGGACGGCCGGTCGACCAACACGCTGCCGATCAACCCGGCGGAGCCACAGCGATTCTATCGCCTGTCCATTCCTTGAATTAATTCGAGGGAACTTCTAACCGACAAATCGAAGAGTGCTGTCCGACCCGGCACCTTCGTCCTTCGATAAACGAAGTGCCTTTTGAATATCGGGCTGACCTGCTCCTCGCTGAATTTGCTCCTCTTCAAACTTCTGCTGTTCTTTCTCTCAATCGAAGGTGGCCATTGCGCAGCGGTTGTGGCGTGAGACGACCGTGACGCTGGGGTGGATTGCGCAACGGCTCCAGATTGGAACCAAGACGCATCTGGCGCATTTGCTGTATTGGAGCAAGCGAGATGAGAAATAGAACGATACTCTTAACCGACCCTTTACGACCCCTTTACTGACAATGCTTTGAGGGGACAGGTGTTTTCAGGAATTGATGCAAAAGATGTCGGTTTGATTGATCGAATTGGGGACAAGAAATGTGAACTAGACACGCCAACCAAGGCACGCGAGATGCCAAGTGATTTGAACACTGAACCAGCGTCTCGGTTTACGAACCCTCTCAGTGAGGAAAGCTCAACCTACGTCTGACTGAACACCCAAACGCCTTGCCCGCCACGTGGCGCTGTCCCGGTCAACACAAGAGCGCGGTGTGGCGAGTTTCTTACAACTCAGCACGCCCGAATCGTTTTCGGTGATGGATGCGACTGCGTCAGCTATGTTCCGGCATTTTGCACTTCTTCGGTTTTCGTGCGCAATGTCGTTTCGATTAA
>JBQCEJ010000287.1:0-2303 GCA_051960355.1 Verrucomicrobiota bacterium
CGCGGACATCATCGAGACCAATACTTTTTCCGCCACGAACATCGGCCAGAGCGAATTCTTCGTGGACGATCCGCGCGAACACGGCGGGCGCAAAGATCCGGCGTTTTACCAGAAAGTCATTGAAGACAAGTTCCTCAACGATCTCGCCTGGGAGGTCAACGAACAATCCGCGCGGCAGTGCCGCGAATGGGCCGATCGCATCGCCAACAAAACCGGTCGCCCGCGCTTCGTCGCCGGCGCGATCGGGCCATTGACGGTTTCACTTTCCAATTCGCCCGACGCGGATGATGCGGGCTTTCGCGTCTGCACATTCGATCAGGTCAAAGCGGCTTACGTGAATCAGGTTCGCGCCCTGATCGCAGGCGGTTCCGATCTGCTGCTGGTCGAGACGATTTTCGATTCGCTCAATGCCAAGGCGGCGTTGGTGGCCATTCAGGAAGTCTTCGAAAAGGAAGGCAGGAAGTTGCCGGTGATGATTTCGGCGGCCGTGGGACGCGGTGGCGAAACGATGATTTCAGCGCAGACGATTGAAGCCTATTGGAACGCGATGAAGCATGTGCAGCCGATCGCCATCGGGCTGAACTGCTCGCTCGGGCCGGACTTGATGCGACCGTTCCTCGCGGAACTCGCCTCGAAGTCGAACACCGCGATTTCTTGTTATCCCAATGCGGGTTTGCCCAATCCCTTGTCGCCGACGGGCTTTGATCTCCAGCCCGAGGACATGGGACGTTTCCTGGGTGAATTTGCCCAAAGCGGCTTGATCAATATCGCGGGCGGATGCTGCGGCAATACGCCCGAGCACATCGCGGCGATTGCAAAGGCGTTGGCGGGAAAACATCCGAGAGAGCTTGCGGCTCACAGCTCTGGGACGGAGCGCTTGGGCGGAATTCCGAATGCTGCCGCGTCCGCAGTGGCAGCCCAAATTAAACCCCTCCCCCTCCGTCTGTCCGGCTCGCAGCCGTTCACGCAACAGATCGGAAATTTCATCATGATCGGTGAACGCACGAACGTCGCCGGTTCGCCGAAATTTGCCAAGCTGATCAAGGAAAATAAATACGAGGAAGCCGTCGCCGTCGCGCGGCAGCAGGTCGAGAACGGCGCGAACATTATCGACATCTGCATGGACGAAGGAATGATCGATGGCGTCGCTGCCATGACGAAATTCCTGCACCTGCTCGGCAGCGAACCGGAAGTCGCCAAGGTTCCGTTCATGGTCGATTCCTCCAAGTGGGAGGTCATCGAAGCCGGCTTGAAATGCATTCAAGGCAAAGGCATCGCCAACTCCATGTCACTCAAGGAAGGCGAGGCGAAGTTCAAGGAATGCGCGCGCAAGGTGCTTCAGTATGGCGCGGCCGTCGTCGTGATGGCGTTCGATGAGCAAGGCCAGGCGGCGACTTACGCCGATCGCATTCGCATTTGCGAGCGCGCCTATCGCATTCTCGTCGATGAAGTCGGCTTTCCGCCGGAAGACATCATTTTCGATCCCAACATTCTCACGGTCGGCACCGGCATTGACGAGCACGCGAACTACGGTGTGGATTTCATTGAAGCCACGCGCTGGATCAAAGCCAACCTGCCGCACGCAAAAGTCAGCGGCGGCGTGTCCAACATCTCGTTCAGCTATCGCGGCAACAACGTCGTTCGCGAGGCCATGCACAGCGCGTTTCTTTTCCACGCCATTCGCGCCGGGCTCGACATGGGAATCGTCAATGCCGGCATGTTGGAAGTTTATGAAGAGATCAAGCCCGAGCTGAAGGAATTGGTCGAAGACGTTTTGCTCAATCGCCGTTCGGATGCCACCGAACGGCTCGTGACCTACGGCGAAAAACTCAAAGCCGCAGGCGCCGGCACCACCGCGTCCGACAAAAAGGTCGAGGAAGAATGGCGCAAAGGCACGGTCGAAGAACGCCTCGCGCATTCGCTGGTGAAAGGCATTGATGCTTACATCGACACCGACATTGAGGAAGCGCGGGTCAAATACGGCAAGCCGCTGACCGTCATCGAAGGACCGTTGATGGCCGGGATGAGTGTCGTTGGCGATCTCTTCGGCGCGGGCAAAATGTTTTTGCCGCAAGTGGTCAAGTCCGCTCGCGTCATGAAAAAAGCCGTCGCGTATCTCACGCCATTCATGGAAGCCGAAAAAGCCGCCATGGCCGCGCGCGGTGAAGTCGTCCAGGCGCAGGGCAAAATCGTGCTGGCAACTGTGAAGGGCGATGTCCACGACATCGGCAAAAATATCGTTGGCGTTGTGCTCGCCTGCAATAATTACGAAGTCATCGACATGGGCGTCATGGTGCCATGCG
>JBQCEJ010000288.1:0-7131 GCA_051960355.1 Verrucomicrobiota bacterium
GTTGATCGAGGTCCACAGGGGAGATGGCGGCGCGCGGTTTGATCAGAATGCGATCCGGACGGAAGGGGTGGGTGGTGGCTTGCGGCGGAAGCAGGGCAGCATTTGCCGAAAGTGGCGACGTAAGCAGGAACAGACAGGCAGTTCCAACCAGATGAACCGGATTTCGGCAAAGCATTGCCCAAAAGACATTTACTCTCTTCATCAGCTAAAGAGAGCAAAGGCGTTTGGGCGGTTCCAGTAGGCGAGTAGTCTAAGGTCGCCAACCCAGAGCTGCCAAATTTATGACAGCCAAAAAGACTTTGTCGCCGCGTTTGTGCAGTGCCCAGCTCGCTCTAGCGTCCCAAGACTTTCCGCAACGCACCCAGGCATCGTTCATTTTCCGCTGGGGTGCCGACCGAAATGCGAATCCAATCGCCGAGTTGATAGCCGCCCATCGGACGAACAATCACGCCGAGCTTTTGCATTGCGTTGAAAACGCCCTGGCCATCGCCGACGCGCACGAGAATAAAATTGCCGGACGGCGGAACGTATTCGAGCCCCAGCTTCTGGAACGCTTCGGTATAGAACTTCAGCCCGAGTGAGTTGTTTTCCCGGGTTTTGCGCATGTGCTCTGCGTCGCCGAGCGCGGCGATCGCTCCGGCCTGGGCAATGGCATTGATGTTGAACGGCTGGCGAACTTTTTCGAGGGTCGCAATCAATTCGGGATTCGCGATGCCGTAGCCGAGGCGCAATCCGGCCAAGCCAAAAATTTTTGAGAACGTCCGCATCACCAAAACATTCGGGTGCTGGCCATTGCGAATCGCGGAGACGAAATCGACGGGATCGTCCAGAAACTCAATGTAAGCCTCATCCACCACCAGCAACACATGCCCTGGGACCTGGCTGGCGAACTCAACCAATTCGCCCTTCGAAACGACGGTGCCGGTCGGATTGTTTGGATTGGCGACAAAGACAGCGCAGGTTTTCGGCGTGATGGCCGCCAGCATTCTGGGCAGATCGTGCCCGTGATTCCTGGCTGGAACGGTGATGACATTGGAGCTGAAGATTTTCGCGACGAGCGGATAGATGGCGAAGCAATATTGGGAGACGACCACATCCGCGCCGGGTTCCATCAGGGCATGACCGACAAACTCGATGATTTCGTTCGAGCCATTGCCGAGAATCAGGTTGGCGGGTTGAATGGCGAGTTTTTCCGCCAGACGCTGTTTCAGGTAAAACGCATTTCCGTCTGGATAGAGATTGATGTTCGCCAGCACCTGTTGCATGGCTTTCAACGCAGCGGGCGAGGGCCCGAGCGGGTTTTCGTTGGAAGCGAGCTTGATAATTTCGTTCGCGGGCCGGCCGAGTTCGCGGGCGACTTCTTCGATTGGTCGGCCGGGTTGGTACACCGGCAGGTCCTTCAAGGCGGAATTAAATGACAGGGTCTTGGACATATTTAATGGCTTCCACAATTTTCGGCACGTTGACGTTTTTGGCGATCAGGTTTCGGATCAAAGCAATCTTTTCCGCGTCGCTGGGCCGGGTTTTCACCGTGAGATCGTGAACTTTGGCGGCGATTTCATAGCTATCTGCTTTGGCTAACAGCACCGGAACAGGCATGGCGCGAATAATTTTCAGAACACTCGGGCTGGGGCGCAAGTTGCCGGTCAAAACGATGCCGGCCATGCGCTCACTGTTCTGGGCGTCCAGACTGGTGCAGGCGGCCAAAATGATATCATCGCGATCGCCGGGAGTGATCAACAGCGCGTCCCGACGGAAATAGCCAACGGCATTTTTGGCGACCATTGCGCCGACCACGACATCATCCACCAACCCGCGAAGACTCGGTGGTTCGTTCAACAGTTCAGCGTCCAGTTCTTCCCGAATCAAACCGATCGTGGGACTCGAAAGCACACGTTGATGCGGAATGATTCCCAGCAGTTCCAGGCCTTTCCGCTTCAAACCACGCCGCGCAAAGTCCGCGATGTAATCGATCTTTTCGCCAAGAACCTTGTTGAGAATCACGCCAATGATCTCCACGCCTTCCTTTTCGAAAAGCGCCTGGTTGAGGCAGACTTCATCGATCGGTTTTCCAATGCCGCCGCGGGTCACGATGATCACTTTCGCGCCGAGTGTTTTGGCCACCTGCGCATTCGAAAGGTCAAAGACGGAACCGACGCCGGCGTGACCGGAACCTTCGCAGAGCACAAAATCCTTTTCCCAGGCCACGCGGTCGAACGCGCCTCGGATGCGCTTGACCAGTGCTTCATTGTTGGCGGATTGAAGATACTTGCGCGTGAAATCCGGCTCGACCGCAATCGGGCTCATGTCCACGAGTGGACAGTTCAATCGATAAACGCTGTCCATGAGCACCGTGTCTTCATCGATCTTCTGCGTTTCCACTTCAACGAAGCGCTGGCCCACCGGCTTGATGTAGCCTACGCGCGGAAAATAGGTTTGCAGGGCGGCGATCAAGCCGAGCGAGGCGGTGGTCTTACCGTCGTTCTGGCGGGTGGCGGCGATGAAGACTCGCGGTGTGGTTACGTTCATGAACGGTTTCGAAAGGATGGACTCGGGCGTGTCCAAGACAGATGAGTTTGTGGCGGGTTTTCGGGAATTCACTCGCCAGGGATTCGTTTGCCCGCGCCGGGGTAGAGTTTCCCGTATTCGATCGCTTGCACCCCGACAATTGCGGCGACTCCGAGAATATCGTGGGCATTGGAACCGCGTGAAACGTCGGCCGCAGGGCGGTCCAGGCCCAATAGAATTTGACCGTAAGCATTCGCGCGGGCCATGTGTCGCACGAGTTTGCTCGCGATGTTACCCGAGTTGAGCTCAGGAAAAATCAAAACGTTCGCGCGTCCGGCAACTTGGCTGTCCGGCAATTTACGCGAGGCGATGTCCGGAACGATCGCGGCATCCACTTGCAATTCGCCATCGAAGTCCGCTTCCAGATTCGCAGCTTCAGCTTTTTGTTGAGCCAGCGCGGTGGCGGCCTGGACGCGTCCGATCGTTGGGTGCGTGGCGCTGCCTTTCGTCGAAAAAGAGAGCAGGGCGACGCGCGGTCGGATGCCCAGGAGTTGTCGCGCCAGTTGGGCGGTGGAAACCGCGATGTCCGCGAGTTGATCAACATTCGGCTCAGGAATCACACCGCAATCGGCCATGAACAAAACGCCGTTTTCTCCGAAACGCGAATCTTCAACTTCCATAATCTGGCAACTCGAAGCGGTGCGGGCCTGGGGCGCCATCTTGATGATCTGAAACAGCGGACGCAGCACGCTGCCAGTGGTTTGGCTCGTGCCAGAAACGAGGCCGTCGGCCTGATGCATCGCGACCATCATCGCGCCGAAATAATTCGGTTGCAGAATCGCGTCGCGCGCTTCGGGAGCTTTCAGGCCTTTTGAACGGCGTAGTGCGGCGAAACGGCGGGCAAAGTTGTCGAGATCTTCGCTCTCAGCGGGATTGATGACGCGAATGCCTTCCAGTGAAATGTTCAGTTCCTCGGCCAGCGCTTTGACCTTGGTGCGATCGCCGAGAAGAATCGGTGCACCAAGGCGAAGGGAATGGAATTGGCGTGCCGCCTGAAGCACCCGCTCTTCAAGACCTTCTGGAAAGACAATCCGCTTCGGATGGCGCTGCAGCTTTTCGATGATATTCCCGATGAAACGCATGGCCGTAAGTTAGCGGGCACCGGGGAAAGTGCAATAGTTCTCCCCGCGCGCCGGTGCTTTCAAAGTCAATGTCTGCATAAAGACGGGAAAATCCCCATGGTGACATAAAACATCCAAGCGTTGATTGGTGAGACACATGAAAACCAAAGCTTTATTTCTGATTCTTACACTGGCAGCCATTTCCGGTTTGGCGCAGAGCACGCCGCCGGATGTGATTTCACGGCCTGCGAACCGTTCCGATGCGACTGGAACCAACACCTTGAGCGACCGTTATTCGCTGAAGGAAATTGATTCGCAGTTGCGCGAGTTGCACCGGACGGTGGCGGATACTTTGCCCATGCTGAGCGCCGTGACGGAAAGCGGAACGAACGCCGTTGCCGGCGCGCAGCCATCGACCGGTGGTGGTTGGGCTGGAATTCTGGAAGGCATTCTGAATCGCGACACGAACCAGGTTTCTCAAGGATCGACCGGCAGCACGAATGCGGGGAGCACCAATTTGCTCGGCCAAATTTTGCGCGGCGTCCTTGGGACCAATGCGACCGCGTCCGCCTCCGGATCGTCCAGCACATTGACGGATCTGGTGGCTTTGCGCGATGAGTTGCGGAAAATCATGCCGATCCTGGATCATCTGAACGCGAACCCGCTTTCAACGAGTCAGGTTGCTCAACCGACGGATCGTTCCTCGACGAACAACCTTATTCCGACGAGTCGGCGATAAGTGCGGGCGGGGCGGTTTGGATTCGGTCGCGTCTATAAGGCGACGGCTCGAGAGTGGACCTCGACTTGAAAGCCTCCATCGATTGAATTGCCGGAAGGATTCCACAGCCTGGATCGTAAGTGTCTTGTTTTTGGCCAGCGATGGGCAGGCGCGTTCTGAAATGTTACGATTCGAGGCAGCGTTTGCTGCTGTTTGTGCAGGCCTGAAGCGACGGCGGTGAGGAGCAACGGTTTCAGTGCGTCTTGATGAGGCTTTTGCAACGGGCGGGTCTCAGCACGAGCGGTTTCAAATTCTTCAATCAGGAATCTCGGTGTCAAAAGGGCACAACTTCTGCATCAGCGGCAGCTTATGGATAATTTCTACGTTGCGTGCGATCTCGGTGTGGACAGCGGGCGAGTGACGCTCGGGAGTTTGGGGCGCGGGAAGCTGTCGCTGCACGAAATGCGCCGCTTTCAAAACGTCCCGATTCAGGAAAAAAGTGCGTTGCAGTGGAATATCCCCCAGCTTTATCAGGAGACGATTGAAGGCTTGCGCAGCATTGGCGCGCATGAAGAGCCGGTGGCCAGCATCAGTTGCAACTCCTGGGGCTCGGATTACATGCTGTTCGAAGAAGATGGCACTCTGATCACGCCGACCTTTCATCATTCCGATTCCCGTACGACAGAATCGGGAATGAATGCGGTTTTTTCGAAAGTTCCGGCGGAGACGATCTACGACGAAACGGGCGTGCAGAGTTCCCCGGCCAACACCCTGTTCCAGCTCGGCGCCGAAAAGTCGAAGCGCTTGCATCGCAATCACCGGCTCATGCCCGTCGCCGATGGCTTCAATTATCTGCTCGCGGGCGTTCCCAGCATCGAACTGTCATCCGCCAGCGCCACGCAACTGTTCAATCCAACCACGCGCAAGTGGTCCGAGCGCTTGATGACGGCGTTGCGACTGCCGCCGGAAATGTTTCCGCGCGTCGTGCCCGCTGGAACGAAACTCGGCAAGCTGCGGTCGGAACTGTGCCGGGCGACGGGACTGGACGAACCGCAAGTGGTCTCATCCTGCTCGCAGGAATTGGCGGCCGCGCTGGCGGGCTTGCCAGTTGCGAGCGCAGAAAACTGGGCTTATCTGCAGCTCGGTTCGTGGGCGACGATGGGAACGCAACTCGTGGGCACGATCATCAATGAAGTCAGCCGCGAATGGAATTACACGCATAAGCTGGGTTACGGCGGAGCGGTTGAGTTTTCAAAGCAGCTTCCCGGCACGTGGGTGTTGGAAGAATGTCGGCGGTTCTGGAAAGGAATGGATCGCGAAATCGACGGCGATCTTTTGATGCACCTTGCGACCTCCGCGGAGCCATTCGAATCGCTGGTTAATCTGGCGGATCCAATGTTCCAAAGCGCCGGCGACATGCCGCTCAAGATTCAGGCGTATTGCAAGGAAACCAACCAGCCGGTCCCGCGAAAGCCCGGTCCCGTGGCGCGCTGCGTCTTGGAAAGCATGGCCTTGCTGTATCGCCGAACGCTCTGGGAAATCGAGCATTTGAGCGGACGCCAGTTCCAACACGTCTATCTGCTCGGCAACACGGGCAATAGTTTGCTGAATCATTTCACGGCCAACGCGCTTCAGATTCCAGTGACCGTTGTTCCGGCGAATATTACTTCGATCGGGAACATCGTTGTGCAGGCGCTGGCGATGGGCCACATCCAATCACTCGGCGAAGCCCGTGAAATCGTGCGCAATTCTTTCAAGATGGAAACCATCATCCCGCACGCCGCGGCTTGGGGAACGGCTTACGATCGTCTCGTTGGCATGCTTCCGGAGTGAGTCGGGATCGAGGATTTGTAATCCGCCTCAGTCGGTTCGAGGTGGTTTTTCAGCGCTCTCCTCGATCTTGTCCAGCACGCGCTCCGGCCTGATGTCTTTGGCCAGCTCCGACAATTCCGGGTCGCGCGATTCTTCAATTCCCATGCGGTCGGCGATCGCTCGCGTGAGGGTGATCAGCCGGGTAATTTCATGTTCCGCAAGGAGACTCACCTGCAGATCAAGATCCGCTCGTTTGTCGGCCAGGGCGGCCATGCGATTCTGAGTGATGAGGACAAAGGTGGAGAGACAAATGGCTTCCACCGAAGCGACCATGGCCAGGATTACCAAGGATGGATCAAAGCGGGGAAACAAATGCAGCGGAGCGACGTTGATTAGAATCCACAGCCCGAAAATTACGAGATGAATGTAAACGAAACGCATGCTGCCGGCGAAAGCCGTGATGCGATCCGCCATGCGTTCCTGCAGGTTTTTACGACTGTCCTCGGCATGTCGCCGGGCCAGAAGCGCTTGGATGTTCCGCTCGACCAATCTCATCTCTTGCGCGTGGTCGGGTTGGGAGCGGCTCATAATTTCTGCTACACAGTTGAGTGGGCGTCGACCGAGCAAACCATGAGGATATCCGCCGCTGGCCGGCAGGGTTATTCCTCTTCGGCGGATTCTTCATCGGCGTTTGGCTCTGTGCCCGAACTGCGGCTTACCGAAGCCCGCGGCGCCAATCCGGCACGGCGAACAATTCCTTTTTTTTCCAAATCCGTTTCGGCTTCGAGCGAGAACCGCGTCCAGGGAATGGCCTCCAGTCGCGCCGGTTCGATGGGCTTCCTTTTATTGATTCAGCGACGAATTTTCACTGGTTCATGTTTTTGTTGTAATACACAGATTTCAAAAATTATTATGGAACAACCCAATATGTCATTCTTTAGATTTCAACTTCACATGTGACGTTGGAACATG
>JBQCEJ010000289.1:0-2734 GCA_051960355.1 Verrucomicrobiota bacterium
CAGCCGGTCAAAGAGAATTCCACCAACAACGCGACTCCCGGCCTGAATCAAACCCACATTCCATGAGCGAGGCGCCTGAATCCAACACCAGCGGCGCGCTGCTGAACACCAGTCAATTGGTCAAAGCCTATCGCCAGCGACGCGTGGTGAATGGCGTTTCCATTACCGTCGGCGCGGGAGAAATCGTCGGCTTGCTGGGCCCAAACGGAGCCGGCAAAACCACCACGTTCAACATGGTCGTCGGCGTCGTCAAACCCGATGAAGGCACGGTCTCATTTCAGGACCATCGCATCACCGGCTTGCCCATGCACAAGCGCGCGCGGCTGGGAATCGGCTACCTCACTCAGGAGCCATCGGTATTCCGCAAGCTCACGGTCGAGGAAAACATTCTGGCGATTCTCGAGACGTGCAAAATCAACCGGCAGGAACGCAAAATTCGTTTGAAGTATCTGCTCGATGAGCTTGATCTGACGCCGCTGGCCAAGAGCAAGGCTTACCAACTCAGCGGCGGTGAAAAGCGACGGCTGGAAATCACCCGCGCACTGGTGACCAGCCCCAAGCTGTTGTTGCTGGATGAACCGTTCAGCGGAATTGATCCAATTGCAGTTTACGAAGTGCAGAAGATTGTGCGCCGTTTGAAAGAGCGCGGCTTGGGCATTTTGATCACTGATCATAATGTTCGTGAAACTCTCAAGCTGATCGATCGCGGCTACATCATTCACAAAGGCCAGGTGCTGGTCGAAGGCAGTGGCGAATTCCTGGCGAACGATCCCAAGGCGCGGGAAATTTATCTCGGGCCGGAGTTCAATATGTAAACAGTGAAACGTAAACCGTGAAACGTGAGCGGAATGAACAGAGCATGAACTATGACGGATGGCTGCAATCGGTGCCGTCGGAAATCCGAGGTGATTCTCTGTGGCGTATGGAAGCGTACCGTTTGGCGCTCTTTGCCAGCGAAGTGGGATGGGCCGATGTCACCAAGCTGATGAAAGACCCGCGCACCGTTGGACTCGGATCGCAGCTTTTTCGGGCGCTGGGTTCCATCCATGCGAACTTCGCCGAGGGATATTCGCGCGGCTCTGGTCGCGATCGGGCGCGCTTCTATGAGTATGCGCTGGGATCAGCCCGAGAGAGTCGAAGCTGGTATTTTGATGCGCGCCATGTTCTTGGCCAAGCAGTCTCATCTCATCGGATGCGGCTATTGACCGAAATAATCCGACTGGCACTGGCGATGATTCCAGACCAGCGCGGCGATACGCTTCGCGAAGAACACGCTCGCTATGACACTGATCCCAACCAGAAAAATGAAGTAGTTCCCGACCTGCTGACCAACGTTCCAAATCCCTGATCACTTTTCACGAACCACGTTTCACGAATCACATCTCACGAACCTTTATGCAACGCGATATTGTCACAGTGGAACGGTTTTACACGGGCCAGGCGATTCCGCTCGGCCTGAAGCTGATTGCCGGCGCAAGCGGTTTGAAACGCATCATCCGCGAGCCGACCGTGAATCGGCCCGGGCTGGTGCTGGCGGGCTTTACCCGATATTTCGCCAACAAGCGCATTCAAATTATCGGCAATGCCGAAGCGTATTTCCTGAAGGCGCTCTCGCCGGAAGAGCGGATGAAGCGGTACGAGATGTTGCTCAGCTACAAGATTCCGTGCTTCATCTTCAGCCGCGATCTGCAACCGGACAAGTTGTTCCTCAAGGCCGCGGAGGAGGCGAATATTCCCGTGTTCCAATCGCCGCTCATCACGATGAAGTTCATCAATGTCGCCACGCTCGCGCTGGAAGAAATGTTCGCGCCGCGCAGCACTGAAATGGGCAGCATGGTGGACATCCTCGGCGTCGGCGTGATCATCAAGGGCGAAAGCGGCATCGGCAAAAGCGAAAGCGTGCTGGCGTTGATTGAACGCGGCTACAGCCTGGTGGCGGATGACATCACGAAAGTGACGCTCGTGGACGGCCGCGAGGTGATCGGCACCAGCGCGGAACTGACGCGCAATCACATGGAAGTCCGCGGCATCGGCATCATCAATGTCGGCGCGATGTTTGGCGTCAAAAGCATTCGCGGTCGCAAGCGAATCGACCTGGTCGTTTCACTGAAGGTCTGGAATGAAGTCCACGACGTCGATCGTGTCGGCATGGAACAGGAATTCATCAAAATCCTTGGAGTGGATGTGCCGCACATCACCATTCCAGTTCGGCCCGGCCGTGACCTGGCGCGCTTGATCGAAGTCGCCGCCTTTCAGACCAAGTTGAAAATGTCCGGTTACAACGCCGCGAAAGAACTCAACGATCGCCTGCTGTCCCAAATGGCTTCCGGAAGCAAAACCTGATTGCCAAAATTATTCCCATGAAATCTTCTAAAAAATCTTCTCTGTCCATTGGCCTTTTCGGCGTTGGTCTCGACACGTATTGGCCGCAGTTCAAAGGCTTGCGTTCACGATTGCTCGGTTATCAACGGCAGATCGAAAAGAGAATCGAAGGTTTTGGAGTTCGCGTGGTGGACGCCGGGCTCGTGGACAATCCCGAGAAAGCGCGCGAAGCGGCTTCCCTGCTCCGCCGTGAGGAAGTGGACCTGATTTTCCTGTACGTCTCCACTTACGCGCTCTCGTCCACCGTTCTCCCCGTCGTTCAACAAGCAGGCGTGCCGGTCGTGGTGCTCAATCTTCAACCGGTCGCGCAACTCGATTACGAGAAGTTCAATGCACTCGGCGACCGCGGCCT
>JBQCEJ010000290.1:0-2921 GCA_051960355.1 Verrucomicrobiota bacterium
TGCGGCGGTACCAGGCGGGCGCGTTTGCCGGGGATTCCAGCGCGAGTCCGGCGGTGGCGGCGGTCCGGGAGCGCCCGGCGACCATGGCGACCCGAATAGGCAGGAAGAATGGGCGTGATCTGGTGCATTAGGTGCGGAAACGTTGCTCTGCCGCGAAGTTAAAAAAAGTTTAAAAAACGCTTGTGAATTTTTTCACGATGCGGCAATTTCTCACGCGCTCCGGCCAATTCGGTATCAAACCCGATGGGACAATTGTCCCTTGGCGCGGCGACTTTACGTGTGATGCAACTAGTCAGAGCAATTCTCGTGTGCTTGTTAATGGTCGGCGCGCCGGTGGGTGCGCTGGCTCAACAGGCTGACCTCGCGCCTCACGCTGCCGCTGCCGTGCCGTCCGGCGAAGCGGCCGTGGAACCTTCCGGCGAGGCTGCCACGCACGCCGGCCATGGCCAGACGGAACATCATTCCGAAGGGTTGCCGACGGCTGCGCCGCACATTCAGCTGGGGCCGTTCAGTGTCACCAACTCGATGATCATGACGTGGATCGTGGCGTTGGGCGTTATCATCTTTGCCCAGGTTGCGATGCGAAACGTGAAGGCGGTTCCGGAAGGCGCGCAAAATTTCTGGGAGTGGCTGGTGGAAGGGCTTTACAAATTTCTCGAAGACATCATTGGTCATGACTTGGTCAAAAAGACGTTCTGGTTCGTCGCGACGATTTTCATCTTCATTCTGGCGACCAACTGGGCGGGTTTGTTTCCGGGTGTGGGAACGATTGGGTGGGGCACGCCGGACGCCGCGGGTCAGCTTCAACACATCTCGCGTCCGCTGTTGCGGGGCGTGAATGCCGACTTGAACATGACTTTGGCCATGTCGATCGTGTTCTTTGTCTGCTGGACAGTGTGGGCCTATCAGGCCAATGGTGCTGGTGGATTCATCCTCCATCTGTTTGGGCCTAAAGGTGACACCAAGGGCGCCTTGAAAGTTTTAATGATCCTCGTTTTCCTCCTGGTTGGCGTGCTGGAGGTTGTCTCCATCCTCTTCCGTCCGGTCTCCTTGAGTTTCCGTCTGTATGGAAACGTCTTCGCTGGTGAAAACATGCTGGAAGCAATGGCTTCCATGGGTGGCGCGTGGTTTGGCTGGCTCCTGGCCTTGCCGTTTTACGCAATGGAACTTCTGGTCGGAGTGGTTCAGGCGCTGGTGTTCATGTTGTTGACCGCAGTCTTCACACTACTGATCTGCACTCATGAAGAAGGCCAGCATCCCGCCAACGAACATTGATTTTAAAATTTCGCCGCCTGACCGTGTTCAATCGCGGGGGTGGTGATACAACGAAAGAAACCAAACATATGACAGGTAACATTCACATCGGTCTCGCCTGTTTGGGCGCGGCTCTCGGTGTCGGTCTCATCGGCATGAAGGCTTCGGAAGCGGTCGGGCGCAATCCTGGCGCGGCCACGAAGATCCTCGTGCAGGCGATTCTGAGCACTGCATTCGCTGAAGGTATCGTGTTTTTCGCGATCTTCCTGGCGAAGTAATTGTGTCTGGCGCGGAGTCGCAAGGCTCCGCGCCTTTGTTAATTGTCGATCGTAGTTATGAATCATCAAATTTTGTTTGCTGCGGGCGATCTGCTTGACCTCGCCAAGAATACGGGTGAGCAATTTGGCTTTCAGAAGCAGCTGTTCTTTTCCCAAGTCATCAGCTTCTGTGTCGTCGCCTTTTTGCTCCACCGCTTTGCCTATAAGCCGATCCTGAAGGTGCTGGAAGAGCGCCGCCAGCGCATTGCCGAAGGTTTGGCCAATGCCGACAAGATCAAACAGGAACTCGCCAATGCCCAGGCCAAGGCGCAGGAAATCCTGACCCAGGCCAACACGCAGGCGACCAAATCGATCGAAGATGCCCGTGCTGCTGCCGCCAAAGTCCAGGAACACGAGACGCAGAAAGCGATCGCCGCCGCGGAGCAGATTATTGCCAAGGCTCGGGAAGCCGCGGCCGCCGACCATGCGCGGATGCTGGTCGAACTGAAGCGGGAAGTTGGCCGTCTCGTGGTCCAGACCACGGCCACGGTGACCGGCAAAATCCTGACCTCAGACGACCAGAAACGTCTCGCCGACGAAACCGCGAAACAGTTGGTCCGCTGATTTCAAAATTCAGAACTTAAATTAAGCGAAGCCCGGAATGAAAGTCACCAAACAAGCCCGTCGCGATGCCAAGCAACTGTTCCGCAGTTGTGTCGCCAACGGATTGCTCGATGAGGCCCGCGCCCGGCAGGTCGTGACGCAAGTCATCGCCCAGAAGCCGCGTGGTTACACGGCAATCCTCTCGCACTTTCAACGATTGGTGAAGCTGGATCTGGACCGCCGGACAGCCACGGTGGAAAGTGCGACGCCGCTTGCGCCGGAAATGCAGGCCAGTGTCACGGCTCAACTGGGTCAGCTTTACGGGAATGGTTTGATCCTGTCCTTTGCGCAGAATCCCGGTTTGATCGGCGGCTTGCGGATCAAGGTTGGCAGTGATGTGTTTGATGGCAGCGTGAAAGCGCGCCTGTCCGCACTTGAAAGCAGTTTGTAATTTACGAAGAACGGAAACGAAATTTGATATGAGTAATCTTCTCCAGGAAATCGAAGCCCAGATCGCCGGCGTCAAAGCGTCGGTTGCCAAGCAGAACGTCGGCATCGTTCGCGAAATCTCCGACGGCGTTGCCAAAATCGAAGGCCTTACCGACGCGATGTTGAACGAAATGCTCGACTTCGGCAACGGAGTCGTCGGCCTCGCGCTCAACCTCGAAGAAACTGAAGTCGGCGCGATCATCCTTGGTGATTATCTCTCCGTGCAGGAAGGCTCTGAGGTCAAGACCACGGGCAAACTGCTTTCCGTGCCGGTCGGCAAAGGCTTGCTCGGCCGCGTGGTGGATTCACTCGGTCGTC
>JBQCEJ010000291.1:0-4426 GCA_051960355.1 Verrucomicrobiota bacterium
GGCCTGCAACGCGGAAAAAGTATTGGCCAGGAAGGTTGGAACCGTCCATGAAAGCGCGCTGGTCAGGACCGTGCCGCGCAGAAATTCACGACGGGTTTGGAGTGTGATGGGCTTTTTCATAGTTCAGGCTAATTGATAATCCGGAGTGCTCATAATCAGGCGAATGGCCCCGCGAATTTCAGATTCGTCCAACTCCCCTTTCGCGTTCAGGTAATCCCGAAGAGTGACTTCCTGTTTGTCTTTCAATCGCGTTTGCAGCAGACGCTCTTGCAGTGCGATGAGCAGCGCTTCCTTGTCGGCACGTTGCTCCTCGGTGAGAATTTTTTCGACGTTCACCCCGCCGATGCGCATTTTCTGCAACTGCTTTTGAATGCGCTGATCTTTGCCGGGTTTTTTCCCTTTCGCCATGCCGGCGAGCACGGAAACATCGCCCTCGGTGAGAGCCACTGCTTCGTTGTAACGCGTCAAAAGGGTATTCGTCGTAATCCACGCCAGGCCGCCGTCCCAGCCTTTGACGTTGGGTGGAGCGAATAGATCCTGTCCCTGACTGCGCAACAGATTTGTCGTCGCGAGCGGCGGCGGCAACTCACATTCCAGCATCCGGGCCGGGCCCACCATCCATTGCACGGGACTTTTGACCTGATGCCGAATGATGGATGGGCTGTAAAATTCTTCGCTGAGAAACATCGTTCGCAAAACCGGTTTGAAGGTATTTCCCGACCGTCGGAATTCAGCGGCCAGTGCGGCGTTCAGCTCGGGCGACGGCATTTCACCGGCGAAAAAACTCCAAAGTTTTGCAGTGATAAAAACAGCCGCTTGCGGTTGCTCAACGATGAATTTCAAAAAATCGTCACCATCGAAATCACCCGTGCGCCCCAGGATCGTCTTTATTCCTTGATCGTGAAAGCGCGGGCGCTCCACGAATTTCTGCTGTTCGCGGTCCAGCGACCAGCCGGTCAAAGCCCGAGCGCCTTCGCCGATGTCTTTTTCGGTGTAATGCCCCTCGCCCAGAGTGAACAATTCCATGACTTCACGGGCAAAATTTTCATTGGGCTTCTCCTTTCGGCTTTGCGCCTGATCCAGCCAGATCAGCATGGCGGGATCTTTGCCGACCTCCAGCAACATTTGCAGCCAGCTTCCGGTGGCCAGACGGCGAAACAACTCGTTCTGCCGCCACATGTAGTAGGCGTCGCGCACCTTTTCCGCGCTGGTCGCAAAGTGTCCATGCCAGAACAGGGTCATTTTTTCCTGGAAAGGTCGCGGGCCTTTAACCATCCGATTGATCCACCACCCGCGCAGCTCCAGCAAGTGTTCCCGCTGCAACCGTTGTTCCTCCTTCTGCGCTTCGCGACGTTCCATTTCGGAACCTTTCTTACGAAGAGCAGCATAGCGCTGGGCGCGTTCCGGGTCCGGCTTGGCCCACGCTGGCGCTGGCGTGGAATCGGGAATCTTCTCGTAATCGATGAGGCTGGCGACTGCTTTTTCAGGGCCGAGGGTGACCAGCTTGGCGATCTCACGAGGCGGGCCGCCAAAGCCAGCGCGGTTGATCAAATGCGCGGCCGTGGTGCTATTCCATTGGGCGGAATCGATGGGCTTAAGCATACAGCATCAAGACGATGAGCGTGACTAAAAGGTTTCAGTTCGAGAACGAGTGGAATGGTAATCTTTGGAGGCGACGTTTGTCATGAATACTTTGCAGAACTTTCATTTCCCAAGGCGGGGCAGGTTTGCTAACTATTTCCGCTCGTTTTGACCAAGAACTCAATCAATTCAGAAACTTATGGCCGCTGATAATTCTGTCGTCGCAAAAGTCGAAGCTCCGGCACTCAAACCGCTCAAGCTCGAGTCGCGTCTCGCACCCACACCCACAAACCCGCCCCAATACGCAGTCAAAGTGAAGAATCTTGCCGGCGCGGAAATCGTCGTCGCAGATCCCCGGGCAACCCGCGCCCTGGTGGCGTTGATGAATGTCCACGCGGTCGTCGGCGGCGCAGCCTGTCACTGGGGCGGCCCGTCGGCATTCGCGGAAATCAACGCGGCGATTCACGCCCAGATGTTCGCTGTGAAAGGTCGTCCCTGGTACGACGCTTATAATTACGTCAACGACGCCGGTCACGCCGAGAATGGCGTTTATGCGCTGCGCGCGAATTATGGTTTTGATGGCATGACCTTTGACGACCTGAAAGGCTTCCGCAGCATCCAAAGCAAGCTCACCGGTCACGGCGAATCGCACATCAATCCCGCCGGCGTTCTGCTGAGCAACGGCCCGCTCGCTTCCTCGCTGCCGCAGGCGCAGGGTTTGGCCATTGCCGACAAACTCATCGGCAACGATCGCGTCACGATCTGCGTCGTGTCCGACGGCGCGAGCATGGAAGGCGAAGCCAAGGAATCCTTCGCGGCGATTCCCGGACTTGCCGCCAAGGACCGTTTGAATCCGTTCGTCATGTTGATTTCCGACAATGACACCAAGCTGTCCGGACGCATCACGAAAGACTCGTTTTCCATGCAGCGCAGCTTCCAATCACTTGGCGCACTTGGCTGGAACGTGATTTCGGTTCCGAACGGTCACGATCTCCAGGCTGTCTATCTCGCCATTGAAAAAGGCATCGAGCAGGCGAAGGCCAACCCAAATTATCCGGTCTGCCTGTGGGTCAAAACCATTAAGGGTTATGGCATCAAAGCAACGGAAGAAAACTCCGCCGGAGGCCACGGCTTTCCGCTCTCGAACGGAGAGAAGATTCCGGATTGGATCGCTGAGCTTTACAAAAACGACACTGCGCCCGAAGCGCTGACGAACTGGGCGAAAGCCTTGCGCGCTGATTGGGAAAAGAAAGAAGCCGACAAGAAAGCCAAGGCCACCGCAGCGACTGCGTCCCCTGCCCCGACCGTGAAGAAGGACAAAGTCCAGGCCGGCTTGGCGGCTGGAGCCATTCGCGCCGCCAAGGACGGTTATCCGGTTTACTCCGTGAGCTGCGATGTGCAGGGCTCGACCGGCATCAGCACTTTCCAAAAAGCTCTGAGCGATCGCTTTATTGAAGTTGGCATCGCCGAAGCCAACATGGTCAGCGTCGGCGCGGGCATCAGCAAAGCCGGCTTCGTTCCGATCGTCGATAGCTTTGGCCAATTCGGCGTTACCAAAGGCAACCTGCCGCTCACCATGGCTGCATTGTCACAGGCGCCGGTGATCGCAATGTTTTCGCATGTAGGCTTTCAGGATGCCGCCGATGGCGCGAGTCATCAGGCAACCACTTACCTGGCCGCGGTCAGCGCGATTCCGCACACGGTGGTGATCGCGCCGAGTTGCGCCAACGAAGCTGAAGCGCTGATGTATGAAGCCATCAAACGCCAGGCTGAAGACCGCAAAGCCGGCAAAGATGGCGAGAGTTACATTTTCTTTGTCGGCCGCGAGAATTATCCCCTGACCTGGCTCGAAAATGCGACCTATCCCTGGGGCAAAGCGCAGGTCACGCAACAAGGCAGTGACGTGGTACTCATCGGTTGCGGCACGCTGTTCAGCAAAGCCGTGGAAGCCGGAAAACTGCTCGCCGCCAAAGGCGTGAAAGCAACGGTGATCAACAATCCTTTTGTCAATCGCATCGACCTCGACACAATTGGCGCGGCGGTCAAGCATTGCGGCAAGGTCGTGACCATTGAAGATCATCAAGTGGTTTGCGGCATGGGCTCGCAGCTCAGTCACGCGCTCTCGACGGCGGGCATTGCGCATGTGATGAAATCGATCGGCATTCGCGATGAGTTTGGCCAGAGCGCTTATGTCGCGGAACACCTCTACGAGAAACACGGCATGACCGGCCCGAAAATGGCCGAAGCCGCTTTGGCTTTGCTCGGCAAATAATCTGCCGCTGACTGAAATTAAAAACGCCGGCCTTTTTCCACTTTGGAAAAGGCCGGCGTGCTTTTCGCCTGCGTCAGTTACTTCTTCAACGCCGCGCTCGCCTCGGCTGCTGCGCTCGTCACCGTCACCTTGAATTGAGCTTTCGTCACCGGCGATTTGAGCTTCAGCCCGAGACGCACCGGCTTGGTGGGCGTATGCACATCTTCATCGATCGTCTCACTGGCGATCTCAAACGGCAGGCCGCCGGAATCGATCTGTACCTGAACCGCATCAGCGCCATCGCTGATGAGCAATTCCCTCTCGGAAACGCGCTGCCATTTTCCCCAAGTGATCAGCGCGGTTTCGTAGGTGGACGCTTTGGAAAAAGCGATTTCATCCGTCACGGTCAGGGAAGGCGCGGCGCCGCGTTGGAAGCGGAACTCGCGTTCGAGCCGCTGCAAAGCCGGCACGTCGTAAGCCGAGCGGATATCGAGCCGCAGCGTGTCCGATTCGGGCGTGAAACGGCTCTGCAAAACGACTCCACGCGCGCTACTACCAGCGCGCTGCAATTTTCCGGCGATCACCGGCACGGCA
>JBQCEJ010000292.1:0-8503 GCA_051960355.1 Verrucomicrobiota bacterium
GCAGATTCTCGACACGCGCAAGACCACGCCCGGTTGGCGGCGACTCGAAAAATACGCCGTGGCCTGCGGTGGCGGAACGAATCATCGCTTCGGATTGTTCGACATGGTTTTGATCAAGGACAATCATCTCGCCGCCTTGCGCGAGGCCCAACCCAACGCCGTCGCCGCTGCCGTCCAACAGGCGCGAGCGAAGTATCCTCAGCTCAAAGTTGAAGTCGAAGCCGACACGCTGGATCAGGTCGCGGAAGCCGTGGACGCGGGCGCGCATTTCATTCTGCTCGATAACATGACGTTGATTCAACTGCGACTGGCGGTGCAGAAATGCAAAGGCCGCGCCCAGACCGAAGCGAGCGGCGGCGTGAATCTCGCGAGTGTGCGTTCGATTGCGGAAACCGGTGTGGATTTCATCTCCGTCGGTGCGCTGACTCACTCGGCGCGCGCGGTGGACATTGGCCTGGATTTCGAAGAACAGTGACCAGCCACGCATGTCGCACACGATTCGCGGATCACGTTTCATTTTTCACCTATCACTCGCTTGATGACCACTGACGCTCAAATCCTTTCCGCCCTGCGCGCCGCCGGTGATGGCGCGGTTTCCGGCGCGGAGTTGTCCCAGCAGCTGGGTGTCAGTCGCGCCGCGATCTGGGCGCGCATCGATGAATTGCGCAAGCTCGGCTATGAGATCGAAGCGGGACCGCATTTCGGTTACCGGCTTGTCAGCGCACCCGACGCGCTTCACCCGGATGACTTGCTGGCCCGGCTCGGAAAAACGCGCGTGGTGGGACGCGACATTCGCGTGTTTGAAGAAACCACTTCGACCAATGACATCGTCGAGAAACTCGCTCGCGACGGCGTGAAGGAAGGCGCTGTGGTGTTCGCGGACTCACAGACGAAAGGCCGCGGACGACTTGGGCGCAAGTGGATGTCGCCGGCCAGAAAAGGTCTTTGGTTTTCGGTTCTGCTTCGGCCCGACTTGCGGCCGCAACAAGCCACGCAGTTGACCGTCGCCGCCGCCACCGCACTGGCCCGCGCCATTCAATCTGAAACCGGAGTGAAACCCGAAATCAAATGGCCGAACGACATCCTGATTGGCGGAAGAAAGGTCGCGGGAATTCTCACCGAACTGAATGCCGAGCTGGACAGCGTCAAATATCTCATCCTCGGCATTGGGGTGGATGTGAATCTGAGCGCCGAAGAATTTCCCCCGGAACTGCGCAGCATTGCTACATCACTTCGCGCCGCCAGTGGCAAACTCCTTTCCCGCTCGGGACTGGCCGTGGCCATCCTGCAAGAGCTGGACAAGGATTACGCTCGCATCAACGCCGGTGACTTCGCCGCGCTGGCCGATGAGTGGGAAGCCAAGTGCACCACGATCGGCCAGAACGTCGTCATCCGAATTGGCGACCGGGAAATCCGTGGACGCGCCGAATCGCTCAGCGAAGAAGGTGCCTTGCAAGTCCGCACGGAGCATGGCCACTTGGAACCGATCATCGGCGGCGACGTGAGCCTGGAGAAATAGTTCGCGGCGAATTTCTTCTTCAGCGGATCGGCTGAATTCGATAACTCGCGCCCGCTTCGGTCGGGAATTCCAGCAAACCATCCCGCGACGCGCCTACGATTTTTCCCGCGGCCGTTTGAACCTGCAACGCGATGGGAGTACGAATGCGGCAGCTAGTGGCTTGATCGGAACGCACGTCAGCTTGCTTCAAAGTTCCGGCAGACCATTGCAAATCGACGGTGAATCCACCGCGCGCCCGCAGACCGCGAACGCTCCCCGTTGGCCAGCGATCGCTTGGCAGGCAAGACAGGAACTGCAGTTCTCCATTCTGCGATTGCAGCAACATCTCCATCACGGCGGCGGCGAATCCATGACTGCCATCGACCTGCGGCACCTTCGAGCAGAGCGAAAAAAGATTCGGGCACGTGTAATTGGCCATGGCAAAATCGAAGTTGGCCATCGCCTTTTCTGGATTGCCGAGCCGCGCCCAGCACGCGGTTTTCCAGGCCGAGGACCAGCCCGTGCCTGTCAAGCCACGCTGTTCGAGCACCGCGGCGGCGGCTTTTGCCAGGTCAGGAGTTTTGCGCAGTGAAATCTGGCAGCCGGGATAAAGCCCGTACAACGGCGAAATGTGCCGATGACTTTTCTCGGATTGCGGCCAATCCTCCAGCCATTCCTGAAGCGTGCCATCGCAGCCGATCTGCATCGGAGCCAGGCGCGCCCGCGCCGCGATGACTTTCCGGCGGAACGCTTCGTCGCGGCCCAGAATCGCAGACGCGGCGGCGGCCTGATCGAACACGTCGGCCACGATCTGGAGATCAATCGTCGAACCGGCGCAGAGCGTCGTGCCGGGACTCATCCAACCGGCCAGCTCGTCATAAAAAGTCGTGTTATCGGCTCGGCCCGGCGAGTTCTCCGGCGACGTCGAGGGGCAAGTCACCAAGCGTCCGGTTTTCGGATCAGGCACGAGGTAATCGAGAAAAAATTCCGCGCTGCCTTTCATCGCTGGATAATGAGCGGCGAGCGTTTTGCGGTCGGGCTCGAACAACTGATGTTCCCAAAGATGCGTGCTGAGCCAGGCGCCGCCGACGGTGAATGCGCCCCAGTTGGCTCCATCCATCGGCGCTCCGGCGCGCCAGAGATCGGTGTTCTGATGCGTGACCCAGCCGTCGCAACCGTAATAGAGCTTGGCCACCTTCGCGCCGGTTTCAGCCAGTTCATCGACCATGCGAAACAACGGCTCGGCGCACTCGGCCAGATTGCCCGGCTCGGCGGGCCAATAATTCATCTCCGTGTTGATGTTGATCGTATATTTGGAATCCCACTTCGGATTCATCTCCTCGTTCCAGATTCCTTGGAGATTGGCCGGTTGCGTGCCGGGCCGCGATGACGAGATCAACAGGTAGCGGCCGAACTGCAACACCAGCGCGCCCAGCGCCGGGTCTTTCTCGGGTTCGCTTTGCGCCAGTCGTTTATCCGTGGGCAAGGACGATCCCGGACCTTCTCCGAAATCGACACTTACGCGTCGAAACAGCCGCTGATGCTCACGCACATGCTCGCCGAGAATGGTTTCGTATGGTCGCTTCTCGATCTGGCGAAACACCTCTTCCACGCGCTGGTGCGGATCCGCACTCACGTCGCGATAATTTTTAAAGCTCGTCGCGGCGGCGAGATAGAGCGTCACCTGATTGGCATTGGTGACCATCAACCGATCGCCAAGAACCCGCACACTGCCGCCCTCGGCCCGCGCTTTCAATTGCGCTTCGTAACGCAGTTTCCCCTCGATGCCCAGATAGTCGGCGGACTTGCCGCGCAGCACTAATCCATCGTCGCCCAACCCATCCATGGTGAAGTAATCATCGCCGTAATTCGAGTGGCTCGTGTTGCGAATGCCACGCAGTTCCGCAGCGAACGAGATCGCGCCGGGCTGATCTGCCGTGAGCCGAACAACAATCACCTGATCCACCGGCGAAACGAACACTTCGCGCGTGTGCGTGATGCCGTTGCGAGTGAAGCGCGTCGTGGCGATTGCCGTATCGAGATCGAGTTGCCGATGATAATTTTCAATCGCGCCTTCGCCGAAATTCAGCACCAAGTCGCCGAAGGATTGATACTTCTGCTGTTCCACCGGATATCCCATGAGGTGTCGGCCGAAGAGCTTGTGCGCCTGCTGGAATTCTCCGGCGAAGATCAACCGGCGAATCTCCGCCAGATGGTCCGCGCCGCCTTTGACCGCGGGATCATACGGACCGCCAGACCAGCGGGTTTCCTCGTTGAACTGGATGCGTTCTTCGTTCGGCCGGCCAAACACCATCGCGCCGAGACGTCCGTTTCCCACCGGCAACGCTTCGATCCATTTTTCCGCTGGTTGCTGATACCACAACAGCGTTGAGGCCTGGCCCGGAGCGAGTGGAAGCATTTCGGTTTTGCCGCCGGAAACCCGGTTCACCTTTGGCAATGCCGTCTGCACCGGTCCCCAGATCTCCGTCATCAACTGATAAATCTCAGGCTCGGCAGTTTTCAATTCCGCGCGATTGAACGGAAAAAAATCATTCATCCCAAAATAGGATTCGGTCATTTCAGCAAAGAACTCCTTCGGATCGGTCAATCCGTAGTGACGGACGCGTTCGCCGCTGACCAGCAGAGCGGCGTCGCCATGACCACTGCTTTTGAAATGTTCATACGTCTGGTGGATTCGCGGATCATCAAAGCCTAGCACCTGATCGTGATAAGCGTGCGCCAACTCATGCAGCACGCACCAGGGTTGAACATTGATCTGGCGCGGTTCGAGCAACTCGGCCGCCACCGGGATGTGCACACAATGAACGAGATCGACCGCGTAACCATTTTCCTTCAGCCACTCGGCGCCGGGATGATATTGCATCGGCTTCAATTTGCCGTGTGTCAGGTCGAGAACAATCGTCACCGCCTGTAGCTTCTTGAGCCGATCGGCTTGAACGACCGCCTTGATATCCGAAAGCCGGGCTGCCAGTGAACTGAGCACCTGTTTGCCCAACTGCTCGTTCTCCGGACGCAACAGTCGATCATCAACGCGCAAGGTCCAGCCCTCGACCGCGCGATCGGTGCGACTGGTGGGTTTGGGCGCATCCGGAGCGGCGGCTACCCCGGACACAAACCAAAAAAAACCGAGTTGCAGCGCAGTCACAAGCATGGCACGGGGCAGGATCATAGAATCAAAACAGTGGGCAATTGTGACCAGCATTGCAAGCCACTGAGCACGACTGAAGCGCAGCGGGCTTGGGATTGGCGGCTAAAAGCAGCGTGCGCTGAAGTTCGCAGGCACTCCCTGGCGGGAACGAGTTGCTCGGACGTTTGATCGGTCCAATCTTTTGACGTCTTCAGAATCGCAGCACGATGCCTGCGCTCCGATGTCGGCCCAAGATTTTGCTGTTCCCAACTTTCCCAAACTCGACTACTCCATACCCATGCTTTTGCTTTTCGATGTGGGCAACACGAACACGCATATCGGGCTGGCCGATGCCACACGCATCGTTCGGCAAACCGACATTCCAACCGGTTCCTGGATTGACGGCACGGCGCGGAATCTGTTGCTGCGTTTTGTGGACCGAGACGTTATCGAGAGCGCCGCTCTATGCAGCGTGGTTCCAAAAGCCACACCGATCGCGCTGAAGGCTGTCTGGCAACTTTGGAAAAAGGAGACACTCGAACTCACCCCGAAAACCGTGCGAGGACTGGGCATTGATTACCCAAAGCCCAACAGCATTGGACCCGATCGCCTCGCCAACGCGGTGGCGGCACGACATCACTTCGGCGCGCCGGTGGCCGTGGTGGATTTCGGAACGGCCGTGACCTTCGACGTGGTGAACCGCGCGGGCGATTACGTCGGCGGCATCATTGCGCCCGGTCTGTCCGCCATGACTGATTATCTGCATGAAAAAACGGCGCTGCTGCCGCGCATCCAGATCCAGGAAATCAAAAGCGCGATCGGCAAAAGCACCGAGCAAGCCATGCTCGTCGGCGCGGTCCACGGCTATCGCGGACTCGTGCGCGAACTGATCCTCGAACTGAAAGCAGAATTGCGCGCCAAGAAACTGCCGGTCGTGGCGACGGGCGGTTATGCCAAATTGATCGCCGCCAAGCTGCCGGAGATTTCATCCGTCCAACCCAACCTGACTCTGGAAGGCTTGCGGCTCGTTCGCCAGGCACATTCCCGCGTTTCCAGAAAACGATAGGTCCGTTTGGGCTCCTCAAGCCGCTTCAACTCATCCGTTCCGCTCGCCCGCGAACTTGCGCTTGCAACGGCCAACCTGAAACTTGAAACTTCGCCCGGAATGAATCGCATTGTTGAACGTTTCGACCAGCTCAAACGCCAGGGCAAAAAGGGTTTCGTGGTTTACATCGGTTCCGGTGATCCGCACCTCGAAGCCACGCGCCAGCTTGCGTTGGCGTTCGATCAGGCCGGCGTGGACGTTCTGGAACTCGGCGTGCCATTCAGCGATCCGCTGGCCGATGGCGTGGTCAACCAGCTGGCCGCTCAGCGCGGACTGGAATCCGGCGCGACTCCGCCCAAGGTTCTGGAAACGGTTCGAGCCATTCGCCGCGAATCCCAGATTCCCATTGTTCTCTACATTTACTTCAACCTCATTCACAAGGTCGGCCTGGAACAGTTCATCCAAGATGCGGCGCAAGCGGGCGTCGACGGTTTGCTCGTGCTCGATCTGCCGCCGGAAGAGAGCACGAATTACGAAGCGCTCATGCAGGCGGCCGGTTTGTGCAACATTTACCTGATCGCTCCGACGACGCCGGAAGATCGCATGGCGCTGATTGCCAAACGCGCGCGCGGTTTCATTTATTACGTTTCGCGCGAAGGTGTCACCGGCATGCAGCAGAAAATTTCCGATACCGTGGCTGCGATGACCGACAAGATCCGGACGCACACGGATTTGCCCATCGCGGTCGGCTTCGGTGTCTCGACTCCGGATCAGGCGAAAACCATCGCAGGCTTTGGCGAGGCAGTCGTCGTCGGCAGCGCGATTGTGAATCAGATTGCCGAGCACGGAAAATCGCCAGAGCTGGTCCAACGCGTTGGCAATTTCGTGAAGGCGCTCGCGGACGCGGTGAAATCAGTCTGACGCCCGTCTGGGTTCCTTTGATCCAACCGTTCCGCTGGCAGCCTTGCCCGCCGGGAATTTGCGCATAGCTCCAGCAAACAGTTTTTGCATTTGCGCGACCGACCGTGTTCAATTTGCCGCCATGAAAGCGAAGACGCCGATCAAGCAGCAAGACCGTTTCGTCATTATCATGGCCGGTGGACGCGGCGAGCGTTTCTGGCCGGTGAGCCGCGAGAAGACCCCCAAGCAACTGATCAAACTTCTGGGCAACCGTTCGTTTCTCCAGCAAGCCGTCGATCGCGTGCTGCCGCTCGTTCCGCTCAAGAACGTGCTGATCATCACCAACGCCGCGCAAGCGCCCGAAGTTCGCAAGCAATTGCCGAAGCTGCCGAAAGAAAACGTCGTTGCGGAACCCGTTGGACGCGACACCTGCGCCGCCGTCACACTGGGCGCCGCGATTGTCGGGGCGCGTTCCACCACCGGCGTCATGGCCGTGCTTCCGGCGGATCATGTCATTCCTGAAGAGAAAAAATTTCAACAAGTTTTGTCCGACGCCTTCGATCTCGCCAGCCGCGGTCAGGCCATTATCACCATCGGCATCAAGCCAAGCGAACCCGCTACCGGCTACGGTTACATTCGAGTCGGCGAAGCGTTGCCGCCGCCCGCTGGCGCCAAGCCTTACAAGACCGTTTTCCATCGCGCCGAACAGTTCGTGGAAAAACCGAACTACGATAAAGCCGTCGAGTATCTGAACAGCGGCCAGTATCGATGGAACGCCGGCATGTTCATCTGGTCGTTTGTGACCGTCACCGAGGCGTTGCAGAAGCATCAGCCGGAAATGTTTGAGGCCTGTCAGCGCTGGTTCAAGGTGGCCAATCAACCGGCCAAACTCGCTCGTGTGCTGGCCAGGGAATATCCCGCCATCAAAAAAGTCTCGATCGATTACGCGCTGATGGAAAAGGCTCACAACGTCGTTTGCGCGGACGGCAGTTTCGAGTGGGACGATCTCGGCGCCTGGAACGCCCTGGCACGCCATCTCAAGGCTGATCCGGAAGGCAACTGCGCGGTGGCCGATTTCATTCACGTGGATGCGGCCCGCAATATCATTTTCGACGCCCGCACCAAAAACCGCACGCCGATCGCGGTGGTCGGCTTGCGCGATTCCATTCTGGTGCAGACCGACGACGCCGTAATGCTGGCGCACAAAAGCCAGGCTCAGAAGATTAAGGAACTGGTCAAGAAACTGGCCGAGCATCCGAAGCTGAAGAAGCTGGTGTGAGTTTGAAGGAAGTCATCATTCACACGGATGGCGGTTGCTCCGGCAATCCCGGCCCGGGCGGCTGGGCGGCGGTGCTCCGTTACGGCGACAAGGCGAAGGAAATTTCCGGCGGCGAAATGGCGACGACCAACAACCGCATGGAACTGCGCGCCGCGATCGAAGCGCTCCAAGTGTTAAAAGAAGCCTGCTCGGTCACCTTGTTCACCGATTCCGAATATGTCCGCAACGGGATCACCGCGTGGATTCACAACTGGCGTCGCTCCGGCTGGCGAACGAAGGATAAGAAACCAGTGAAGAACGCCGACCTCTGGCAACAACTGGACACCGAAACGCGCCGTCACACCATCGAATGGAAATGGCTGAAAGGTCATGCCGGTCACGCCGACAACGAACGTTGCGACGTGCTTGCAGGCAATCAGATGTCCGCCATCCGAAAGAAGCACACGAAGGACGAATTGCATCGCGCCGTTGAAGCGTTTCGCAACGGTTCGGCGATCGTTCCACCGACCGTTTCCGCGCCCCAGCTGCTGTGACGCATTGGGCGCGGCAAGGCCCCTGCCCTACTCCCGGAACGTCGCCTGCAACTGCGCCTTGAACGCGGCGATCACTTTTTCGTGCGCGGCGTTCACCTCG
>JBQCEJ010000293.1:0-7354 GCA_051960355.1 Verrucomicrobiota bacterium
CAGCCGCCAGCAGCGCGTCAGTGCCCCAACCGTGATGCAGGCGTATGCGACACTGGAAACGCGCGGTTTCATCGAAGCACGGCCCAGGTCCGGTTCTACGTCAAAGCCCGCGCTCAAACGCTCTTAACTCCATGAAAACGATCCAAGGTTATCATCTCATCAAGCCGCAAGATCTCTTCTGGCGAGCTTCCAACCTCATGAAGATCCAGAACGCCGACTATCTGGAGCGCACCGGCAGCGAAAATCTGGCCGCGCGACTCTGGCGCTTGCCGCCGATGAGCGCCAACACCCTGCACAAGCACGTCCGCCAGGAGGAGTTTTATTTTGTGCTGGAAGGCACCGGGCGAATGCGTGTGGGTGAGGAGACCCTGACCGTGCCGCGCTATGGGGGCGTTCTGGTCGGTCCGGATCAGTTGCGGCAGGTGTTCAACGACACCGATGCTGAAGTGCTGTGGCTCATCGTCGGCGCTCCGGAGGAACTGGAATTTCTGCAAGGTTCGAAATCAACCGGCATGGATCTCTCGCTTATTTATCCTGTGGATCCAACGCAGTTACCGAAAGAACTTAGCGGAGTGGAATGGCCACCGAAGGAATAAACAATTTCGTCTATGAATAAATCCACCGTAGAACAGATTCGCACCCGGTTCGACAACGATGTCGAACGCTTTTCCAATCTCGAAACCGGGCAGTCCGCAACGATCGACGCACCGCTCTCGCTGGCCTTGATTGCCGAGGCGGCGGCGCGAGTCACGCCCGCTGCCGCGTCGCTCCTGGATATCGGGTGCGGCGCTGGAAATTATGCACTCAAGATTTTGGAGCGGTTGCCGAATTTGAACGTGACGCTGATCGATTTGAGCCGCCCGATGCTCGACCGCGCCGCGGAGCGAGTCCGTCGTGCAACGTCCGGCGAGGTAGTCACTCGGCAAGGCGACATTCGCGAACTGGAACTTGGAGAATCGCGTTTTGATACGATCTGTGCCGCGGCTGTTCTGCATCATCTGCGCGACGACGCCGAGTGGCAGAGTGTATTTGCGAAACTTCATCGCGCACTCACGCCGGGTGGTTCCCTCTGGATTTCCGATTTGGTTGAACACTCGGATGCACGCGTGCAGGCGCTGATGTGGGAACGCTATGGCGATTATCTTTCACAGCTCAAGAATGAGGCGTATCGCGACCATGTGTTTGCCTATATCGCACAGGAGGACTCGCCGCGACCACTGATGTTTCAATTGGATCTACTGCGGTCCGTTGGATTCAGCGGGGTGGAAGTGCTGCACAAGAACAGCTGCTTCGCGGCGTTCGGCGCGGTCAAAAATCGTTGATAGCCTCTTGAGGGAGTGATGAACATCGCCGTCGAATACGTCCATCAACCCGGGGTGCATCCTGACACTGCCCCCGGAGCGCGACCTTCAGGTCGCTTCAATGTGCATTCTGATTGTGTGAAATCATTGCCCTGCGGGTTTGGGCGCGGTCAAGCGGCGTGAACGCCGCGCTCCTTCTGCAATGTGAACCGGGACAGTGTCAGGATGCAGCCATAAACCAGGCAGGCGAGCGTTCATATGGAATGGATTGTTCCGGATGGAAAACGGCAGGTCTTGTTTCCAGTCAGTCATCCCTGATTGCCCTGCGGGAATTCATTATGAATAGACACAAATCCAAATGGCTGGCGGCCGCCTCGGTTTTTCTGGCGTGGACCGTTTCCGCGCAGACCACGCTCAAGGACGCCTTCGAGGATGATTTTCTGATCGGCGCGGCGCTGAAATCGTCGCAGTTCACGGAAAAGAACCAGAAACAGTCGGCGCTGGTGAAAGCGCAGTTCAACACCCTTTCACCGGAGAACGATTTGAAGTGGTCGCTCATTCATCCCGCGCCGGATCATTATGCCTTTGCCGCCGCCGACCGCTACGTGGCGTTTGGCGAAACGAACCGGATGGTCATCATCGGCCACACGCTCGTCTGGCATCAGCAGACGCCGGCGTGGGTTTTTCAAGGTGCCAATGGCCAGCCGGCGACGCGCGAAGAACTGCTGGCGCGGATGAAGGAACACATCTCCACTGTGGTGGGTCGCTACCGCGGCCGGATTCACGGTTGGGACGTGGTGAACGAAGCGGTGGCAGAGGATGGTTCGCTGCGCCAAAGCCCGTGGCTGAAAATCATCGGCGAAGAGTATTTGATCAAGGCTTACCAATTCGCCCATGAAGCCGATCCGGCGGCGGAGTTGTACTACAATGACTACAACTTGGAACAACCGGCGAAGCGGGCGGGCGCGCTTAAGTTGATCCAGAAATTGCAGGCGGCCGGTGTGAAAATTACCGCAGTCGGCCTGCAGAGTCATCACCGGCTGGACGCTCCGTCGGCCGAGCAGGTCGAGCAGACCATTGCCGAGTTCTCCAACCTTGGCATCCAGGTGAACATCACCGAACTGGATGTGGACGTGTTGCCGTCACCGCGCAAATCCCTGAGCGCGGATGTCTCGCTGAACTACAAAGCCGAAGACCGTTTCAATCCGTACGTCCAAGGCTTGCCCGCTGAAGTGCAGGCAAAACTCGCGGCGCGCTACGCCGAACTGTTCCGCATCTATCTCAGGCATCGCGATGCCATTACGCGGGTGACGTTCTGGAACGTGACCGATGCCGAGTCGTGGCTGAACAATTTTCCGGTGCGCGGTCGCACTAATCATCCCTTGTTGTTCGACCGGCAGGGTCAGCCGAAGCCGGCCTTCGAGGCGGTGATGCGCGAAGCGGCAGCGGCTCGACCAAAGAATCAATGATGCGCGGGGAGCAACATCGGGGGTGAACCACTTCACGGTTCCAGTCCGGCGAACTCTTGTTTGCTCGATCCCGATTAGCCCCGGCCGCACCAACCTGTTCCGCCGCATGGACCGGTCCTTTCTGCTCCAGCCTTGATCGACGCGGTGAAAAACGGCTTACTGACGCCACTCTGATGAAGGCTTCCGCTTTATCCCAACTCGGGCAACGCACCGAACCGCCGTCCATCTCGTGGTTGATGCAGATGGCCTTGTCGCGACCCAAGCTGATTTCGCTGGCCGCGGGTTTCACTGATAACGAATCGTTGCCAGTGAAAGAAGTTCGAAGCGCGCTGCAGGAAATTCTGCGTTCACCCAAGTCTGGACAAGCCGCGTTGCAGTACGGTTCCACCCAAGGCGATCCGGCGCTGCGCCAACTCACCGCCCAACATCTGAACCGGCTGGATGGCTCTCGAGCTGCGCTGGCAAAGGCCTTGGCGGAACGGATGATCATCAGCAACGGTTCGCAGCAGATGCTGTATCTCGCGACCGAGGCGCTCTGCGATCCGGGCGACATCGTCCTGGTTGAAGACCCGACCTACTTTGTTTATCTCGGCATTTTGCAAAGCCACGGCGTGCAGGCTCGCGGCGTGCCGACGGAATCCGACGGTTTGGATTTGAAGCGGCTGGAACAGATTCTGGCAGAGCTTAAACGCAGCGGTGAACTGCGCCGGGTCAAAGCCCTTTATCTGGTGAGCTATTTTCAGAATCCGACAGGCGTCACGACGAGCTTTGAGAAAAAGCGCGCCGCGCTGGAACTGCTGCGCCAGTACGAGCGCGCTGCCGGTCATCCGATTTATCTGCTCGAAGACGCCGCCTATCGCGAGTTGCGTTTCAGCGGCGACGATGTGAAATCCGCGCTCACGGCCAAGGGCGGGTTGGAACGGGTGATTTACGCCGGGACGTATAGCAAACCGTTTGCGACCGGCACGCGGGTGGGCTTTGGGATTTTGCCTGAACCGGTGTTCACGTCCGTGTTGCGGATCAAAGGCAATCATGATTTCGGCACGTCGAATCTGTTGCAACAGTTGATCGCCCATTCACTGGATTCCGGCCGCTACGATCAACATCTGGGCCAGCTTCGGAAGCGTTACGGGCGGAAAGCCCGGGTCATGAGCGAGGCTTTGCGAGGCCATTTTCCTGAGAAGGTGGAGTGGTTGGAACCGCGTGGCGGGCTCTACTTTTGGGCGCGCGCACCGCGTTCGACCGCCACAGGAACGCGCTCAGGACTGTTTAAATCCGCGCTCGCCAACGAGGTGCTCTATGTCCCGGGCGAACTGTGTTACGCGAATGATCCGACGCGGAAGAAACCAAATTGCGAAATGCGAATCAGCTTCGGCGGCGCTTCGGAAGAAAATATCCGGGCTGGAATTGAAAGACTCGGGCGAGCGCTTTCCACCTGAGGCGAACCGGCCCGCAGCGTTCAGCCCGGCGGCCAGGCCATTTTTCGTCCGCCAATGATGTGACAATGCAGGTGCGGCACCGCTTCGCCGGCATCCGGACCGTTGTTGAACACCAATCGAAATCCGTTCTGGGCCAGGCCAAGTTGGCGGGCCACTTCGCCGGCCTTCAGCAAAAGATGCCCGAGCAGTTGATGATCTTCCGGAGTGGCTTCGGCGATGCGGGGAATTGGTTTTTTAGGGATTATCAGCACATGCGTGGGCGCTTGCGGCTTCACGTCGCGGAAGGCAATCACCTTTTCGTCTTCGTAAACGATCGTGGCTGGAATTTCGCGGGCGACGATTTTCTCGAACAGCGTCTTGCTCATGGCTTAGGCAAAATGCTCGGTTCGTGCGGAAAGGTCAAATCGAAGGGTGAAACAAGGAATGACGGACGAGGAACTCCAAACCACGAACGACGACCTTTGAAAACGCTCGGCGTCAGTCCACCAGCAGCGCGCATTGGATGTGCGGCGTCTCGGCACTGACACATTCGCGCAGGAATTGAAGGATCTTCTCTTCAAGGCTTTGGCAACGGTGGGTCCAACGGCGAACGCCCGCCAGTTGTTTGACGCAGCCGCGCAGGCCGTGAAAGCGAACCATCCGCGGTTCCTGTTTGAGTTGCAGGCGCAGTTCGTTGCGCAATCGGGGAAAGAAGAACAATTCACAACCGCCGGCCGCTTCGGTGGCGAGTTGACGCAGATCGGAATCCACGACCCGTCCGCCGTCGTCGCCAGATTCGGAATTGACGGAATAGCCAAAACTGCGGAGCACTTTTTCCAGCGCTTCCGAGAACTCGGCGACGGTGACCGTTTCGCGGCGCAGTTCATTGCGGAAATAGTGGAAGACGGCCTTGGATGCCTGCTTCACGAAATCGGCCTCCGGCAGTTTCGCACTGTCGCCCATCAGTTCGATGGAAACCATTTCGGCCGAGAACGGCATGCTTTCGCCTTCGGGCGTTTGGAAGAGCAGGCAATCGGATGCGAGTGCAATCATTGGTGAGCCTCCATCTTGTTGACTTCGTGGACAAAATCCGTGGCTTCTTGGAACCGACGGTAAACGCTGGCGTAGCGGACATAAGCCACCTCGTCCACCGCGCGCAATCCGTCCATCACCAGCTTGCCGATGACCTCGCCGGGAATCTCGCGCTCATACTTGTTGGTAATTTCCTCCACAATCCGGTCCACGAGATCTTCAATGACCTTTGGGCTGATAGGCCGTTTTTGACAGGCCTTGCGAATTCCGGAGAGCAGTTTTTCGCGGGAAAATTCTTCGTGCCGGCCATCGCGCTTCAAAACCATCAGGTTTTCTCGTTCGATCTCCTCGTAGGTGGTGAAACGGTGACCGCAAGCGATGCATTCGCGGCGTCGGCGGATGGTCGCTCCTTCGCGCGAGGCGCGAGAATCGACGACCTTATCATCTTGGCAACCGCACTTGGGACAACGCATAAACTACACCTAATTGTGGCGCGTTGAGAATTAACATACCAAATGTTGCGGCGTCAAGGAGCGAGCCCGGTTTCCTTCAGAAAACCGTCGGCACACCTTCTTCGAGGATGTTGATGTGGGAAGTTAAGCCCTGTTCCTCGCCCAATTCGAGGAGCCAGCGCGGCGGTTCTTCCATGTCTTCGAACGAGAGTCGGAAGGTTCCGTAGTGCATGGGCACCATGTGTTTGGCGCGGAGATCCTTGAAGGCTTTGATCGCCTGATCCGGACCCATATGAACGCGCCGGAAGGATTCGGGATGATAAGCGCCAATGGGCAGCAGGGCGATTTCCGGCGGCAAGCGACGGCCCATTTCCTTGAAACCATGAAAATACGCGCTGTCGCCGGCGTGATAAATGCGGCGGCCCTGATGTTCGAGCATGAAGCCGCCGTAGCCGCGATGACTGTCGCGCAAAGTGCGGGCGCCCCAATGCTTGCTGGGCGTGAGCGTCACTTTCCAGTCGTTCTGCGAAAAACTTTCCCACCCATCGAGTTCGATCACGCGTTCGAAGCCCAGATTCAAAGCGAGATCACCGACGCCCCACGGCATCACGCCGATTTTCGGGTGTGGCAGGCGGCGCAGCGTGGGTTTGTGGAAGTGATCAAAATGCGCGTGCGTCAACAGGACGAGATCGATGGGCGGCAGGTCTTCGATTTTGAGTCCGGAGCGTTTGATGCGTTTGAGGAGGAAAAGCCAGTTGGCGAAGTTCGGGTCCACCAAAACATTCAAATCGGTAAATTGAATCAGAAAGGAAGCGTGGGGGGGGCGGGGGGTCGCGACATGGCCCTTGTTCAGCTTGGGGAAAGCCGGGCGCTGATGTTCGCCGGAGCGGCGCGTGAGCAGGGCTTTCCAGACCAGCTCTTGAAAGAACGTTTTGGGATTGAAATGTTTGGCGGGCGTCAACTCTTTGAAAGACCTGGGCAGACGCTTCTGCGTTGGCTCCGGTCGTCTCGATGTTTTTTTCATCATAGGCATAGCCCGCTCACAACTTGGGTCCGGTTTGAATAGATCGTCAATCGCCGCGTCAGACCCAATGTAGCCGTTAATCGAAAACAGCGTATGAAAAAAATAATTTTAAGTTCCGTGAGCCTGCTGGTTCTGGCAGCGGGAACCGTCCGCGCTGAGACCGGGAACTCTCTCTGGACGTTCGCTGTCACGGTGAACAACGCCCCGCTCGCGCCCGCGCCGGCTCCACAGTATCAGCCGGGCTATGCCGTTCCGGCGTATTCTGAAGTCTCGCCGACGGTGGTTTATTCGGCGACGCTGGCACCGGTTTACTACGCCGCGACGCCTGCGCCGGTAGTGATGGATCGACCGTCCAGCGTGGCACCCGTGCCGGTGCTCGGGTTTAGTTTTAATTTCGGCGATGGTCATCATCGCCGGGTTTGGTGAGTTGATTGGGTTGGAGGAACTGAGAGAACCCGCCGGTGAAAGCCGGCGGGTTTTTAATTTCATTTTCGCGGAGAATGTGCAATGAAGCATCATGGGCAAAGTTGAGAAGCAATTGGATCGTTTTCTACGCCGCAAACCAAAGCTCGGCCAGGGCGTGTATATCGCGCGAGGCGCGGTGGTGTTGGGCGATGTCACACTCGGTGATTACTCCAGCGTCTGGTACAACGCCGTC
>JBQCEJ010000294.1:0-3979 GCA_051960355.1 Verrucomicrobiota bacterium
CGTTCCCGCAGCAAGCTCCCGGCAGCCACACGCCGAACCGCCAAGCCCAAGGCCAAAGCCGCCACCCGCCGCGCCAAAGCTCAAACCACCTCCAAGAACAAGGCTTCAACGCGAACCAGTCGCTCCGCCAAGAGCACCACCGATCACGACGAAATTCAGCAATGGGTGGAATCGCACGGCGGACATCCCGCGACCGTGAAACGGACGACGCGCGGCAATCAGGCGGCCGGCGTTTTGCGAATCGACTTTCCTGGATTCAGCGGCAAGGAATCACTGAAGGAGATTTCCTGGGACGAATGGTTCCAGGTTTTCGACCAACGCAAACTCACGTTCCTGTATCAGGACGCCCAAGGCAAGCAGAGCCGTTTCAATAAATTGGTGAGCCGGTCGGGCGCCCAAACACGCGCCAAACGCTAGGTGGAAGTGGTTGCCGACGCGAGCAGGTGGCTTGGGCGCCTGGCCCAATCCGCACCATCGCTTGGCGGCTGCCCCGTCCCTTGGCTCGCGCACCGCATCGCAGCCTCGAAGCATTTTGTGGCCAACGCTAACTCTATTGCGTCCGCATCAGGTAAAAACCGCTGGCGGCGGGCGTTGGGCTTTGCTTTTCCGTTCCGCCGCTCGGTCCTGGTGATTCTGATCATCACGCTAGTGCTGGCGGTGATCAATGCGGCAGAACCGCTGGTTCTCAAATACATTTTCGATCACCTCGCGCCGAACAGTTCGAATCGCGTTCTGCTGTTGGGCATCGGGCTGTTGTTGGCGATCGGATTTTTTCGTGAGACGGCCACCGCGTTCTCCAGCTGGCTGACCTGGCACGCGCGGCTGGGCATTCACTACTCGCTCCTGGAAAACACGGTCGAGCGGTTGCACCGAATGCCGCTGAGCTTTCACCGCACGGAAGGCGTCGGCGCGATCATGACCAAGCTCGACCGCGGGATTCAGGGCTTCATCAGCGCCGTGACGCAGATCTTGTTCAACATCTTCCCGGCGGTTCTTTACCTCGTCATTTCCGTCGTGGTTATGTTCAAGCTGAACTGGAAACTGGCCGTGATCGTCCTTTGTTTCGTGCCGTTGCCCGCAGTGATCGCCGCCCTGGCCGGACCGGAACAAACCCGGCGCGAACGCAACCTGCTCGACAAATGGTCCAAGATCTACTCGCGCTTCAATGAAGTCCTGTCGGGCATCGTAACGGTGCGCAGCTTCTCGATGGAAGATTCCGAGAAGAAAAGATTCCTCCGCGATGTCAACGCCGCCAATCAGGTTGTGATCCGCGGTGTCGGAATCGACACGGGACTCGGCGCGGCGACGAATCTCGTCGTGACATTTGCGCGCATTGCCGCGATTGCGCTGGGCGGCTTGCTCGTGCTGAAAGGCACCATCACGGTCGGAACGCTGATCGCCTTTCTCGGTTACGTCGGCGGTTTGTTTGGACCGGTCCAAGGACTGACCGGCATTTATCAAACTCTTCAACGCGCCTACGTTTCGCTCGACGATATTTTTTCCATTCTGGATGTTCAGGATCATCTGGGCGACGCGCCGGACGCTCACGAGATTACTCACGTCAAAGGCGAAGTCGCATTTGAAGGTGTGAAATTCCGCTACGAAGATCGCGAACGCCCAATTCTCGATGGCATCGATCTGCAAGTGAGCGCCGGCCAAACACTCGCCATCGTCGGCCCGAGCGGTTCCGGCAAAACCACGATGATGGCGCTGCTCATGCGTTTCTACGATCCGCAGGAAGGCGCGGTCCGCTTGGATGGCCATGATCTGCGCGGGGTCAAGCAGCGTTCCCTGCGGCGCAACATCGGCACCGTGCTGCAGGATCCACTGCTCTTCAACGACACTGTGAGAAACAACATCGCTTACGGTCGTCCCGAAGCGTCGCAGGAAGAAGTCGAGCAAGCCGCGCGCGCCGCCAATGCGTATCAGTTCATTTCCCATTTGCCCGAAACCTACGAAACCATGGTGGGCGAACGCGGCAGCCGTCTTTCTGTCGGCGAACGCCAGCGCATCGCGATCGCCCGCGCGTTGCTGAAAAATCCGCCGATCCTGATTCTCGACGAAGCCACCTCGTCGCTCGACGCCGAATCTGAAGCGCTCGTGCAGGAGGCGCTGGATCGCTTGATGAAAGGACGCACGACTTTCGTCATCGCGCATCGTCTGGCCACCGTCGTTCATGCCGATCGCATTCTCGTTTTGAAGGCCGGGCGCATCTCCGAATCCGGCACGCACGAGGAACTCATGAGGCAACGCGGCTATTACTCGACCCTCGTCGAGCGGCAGACGCGCGGACTGATTCGGAATGAAGGGGAGTGACTTGGGTTCAAATTCGGCGCAATCGGGGGAGCGCAGCGTTCCGGGTCGGGCTTGAGAAAACATTCGCGTCCATCACCTCCGCAACCCTCGTTGGACGGCACGCAAATTCTTCAAGTTTTTTCTCGCCAAAGACGCGTGCGACAGGCAAAAAGCTCGCTTCTATTTGAATCATGACTGAGCAAATCGTCATCCTGGACTTCGGGTCGCAATACACCCAGGTCATCGCGCGCCGCATTCGCGAGTGCAACGTTTACTCCATCATCCTGCGTTACGACACGCCGGCCAAGGAGATCGCCAAACTCGGCGCCAAGGGCATCATCCTCTCCGGCGGACCGTCCAGCGTTTACGCCAAGGACGCGCCGCTGCCCGACAAAGCCATTTTCAAGCTCGGCATTCCAGTCCTCGGAATCTGTTTCGGCATTCAAGTGCTGGCGCATTTCATGGGCGGTAAAGTTGAGAAGGGCGAAAAGCGCGAATACGGCAAAGGCACGTTGCGCGTGAAGGACAGCTTCTGTCCGCTGTTTGGAAATTTGCCCGAATCGCTTCAGGTCTGGAATTCCCATGGCGATAAGCTCACGAAGCTGCCCAACGGCTTCAAGCCGGTGGCCGTCACAGAAAACTCGGATTACGCCGCCATCGAAAACCGCGAGCGCAAGATGTTCGGCCTGCAATTCCATCCCGAAGTCGCTCACACACCGCGCGGCAAGGAGATCATTGCCAACTTTGTCCACAACATCTGCGGTTGCGGCAAGAACTGGACGATGCGCAGCTACATCGAGCAGGCGGTCGAGGAAATCCGGGCGCAAGTCGGCAAGGAAAAGGTTATTCTCGGCCTGAGCGGCGGCGTGGATTCCAGCGTCGCGGCGGCTTTGATTCACAAGGCGATCGGCGACCAGCTCACCTGCATTTTCGTCAACAACGGTGTGTTGCGCGGTCGCGAAGCGCAGGTCGTCCAGGACGTTTTCGGCAAGCATTTCAAATTGAAGCTGCAGTACGAAAATGCTGAAAAGCTGTTCCTCAAGAAGCTCAAGGGCGTCACCGATCCTGAACGCAAACGGAAAGTCATCGGCAAGACGTTCATCGAAGTTTTCCAAGCCGCCACCAAGCGCGCCGGCAAGGCGAAATTCCTGGCGCAGGGGACGCTGTATCCGGACGTGATTGAGTCGGTCCCGATCGCCGGCAATCCCGCGGCGATGATCAAAACCCATCACAACGTCGGTGGCTTGCCGAAGAACATGAAATTCCAACTGCTCGAGCCCTTGAAATGTTTGTTCAAGGACGAAGTTCGTGAGCTCGGTCTGGAACTCGGTTTGCCCCGTGAAATTGTATTGCGTCAACCCTTCCCCGGTCCCGGTTTGGCCGTGCGCATTCTGGGAGAAGTAACGCCCTCGCGCATTGAGATTTTGCGCAACGCGGACAGCATTGTCGTGGAGGAAATGAAAGCGACGGATTGGTATTATAAAATCTGGCAGAGCTTTGCGGTGCTGTTGCCGATCCGCAGCGTCGGCGTGATGGGCGATGAACGGACCTACGATTACACCATTGCCATTCGCGCCGTGGAATCGCAGGACGGCATGACGGCCGACTGGGTGAAGCTCCCTTACGATCTGCTGGAGAAATTGGCCAGCCGCATCATCAACGAAGTCAAAGGCGTGAACCGCTG
>JBQCEJ010000295.1:0-9513 GCA_051960355.1 Verrucomicrobiota bacterium
CTATGATTTAAAAAACGAGCCGGGTTCCACTCCACGTTGCCGTCGAGATCGTACTCTTCGTTGAAATCGAAAATGTATTGGTTGTCCGCTTCACACCGGAGCGCCGATTCCGCCTTGGTGATTTTCTCACCGACATATTCCACAATGCGCGCTCCTTTCGGGATATCCACGCACGCAAAGCCGCCGTAGCCATGAATGCCCGAGCTGCGATACCACACCAAATCTGTTTTTAATTCCACGCGTTCCATGCAATCGTATTTCCGGTCAATATGTCGGGACGATCCTTATCCGCAACCCAAGTCCCAATCAAGCAACCGCTGCCCACCTTGCAACTCAACTGTTTATGCCTTCGCTCAGATTCAAAATCGTTTTGGTAACCGTCCCGGACCGGCAGACGGCCCGCCGACTGTCGCGCCGCGCCTTGGAAGCCCGCATCGTTGCCTGCGCGAATCTGATACCCGCGATTGAATCGCATTACTGGTGGCAAGGCAAACTGGAGCGCAGCACCGAGCTGCTAATTCTTTTCAAAACCCAATCCAAGTGTCTAAAGCCGCTCGAAAAGCTGATCATCGCGGAGCATCCCTATGACACGCCGGAGTTTGTGGTGTTGAATTTGGAAAGCGGGAACAAACGTTATCTGGCATGGCTGACGGAAAATTCTGGGTAAAAACCCGAATTTTCCAGTCTCAGGTTGCACATCGTTTCCTCGGGCTTAAGTTTGCAATGCGGTGAACACATGGGACTTAATTCCAGCGCTTTTATTGACGCTGCTCAGCCTGAGCCTCGCTTCCGGCGCAGCCATCATGTTGCTGGCTTCCCACTGGAGACGTGCGCATTTGCGGGTGTCCTCCGATGCCGAAACGGGTTCATCGTTATCCCTGGATTCCCTGGACTTGCTCCCGCCGCACAATTTCTCCCATCGTCCGAATTCCTGGGTGGCCGTGCGTAATCGGGATCTGCAAGTCGTCCAGTCCGCACTCGGCCTGAGCAACCCCCGTCCCTGCACCTGGATTCAGGGACTGATGAGCGAGCAACAGCTGTTCATCGCGCCTCCGATTCACGGCTGGATTCTGATCACCGGCTGCGGATTGCCCGACCCAAGTGACGACGTGGACGCCTGTTTCCGATTCCTGCAGGAACTCAGTCGCAAGCTCGGCCAAGTGCATTTCTACAGCGCCAATTCCATTCTCGGCCACCATGCCTGGGCGCGCGCCGAAGCCGGCCGAATTGTGCGGGCTTATGCCTGGGCAGGAAAAACGCTTTGGAATCAGGGAGCGAAGACGCAGGCTGAAATCGTCCTTGGATTGAAATGTTTCCAATACTTCGAGATGCCGGAACCCGTTCTCTTTGAACAGCCGGATGTCATTTCGATGAACACCGAAAAGGTTCCGCAACTGGCGGCGCAGTGGAGCATTGATCCCGCCGCCATTGATGAACGCACGCTCGATCTGGCGCGTGGTATCGCTGGAGAGCCAAGGCGGCTCTATTGACAGAAAACTGTTTCTCTGGGATCACTGGAACAGCTCAACTCAGGATGTGCTATGCCAATCGAACTCGAAACCCAACAGTTCCCCCGGCGGATCATTCTCAAACAAGGTCTCCAATGCATGCTCCGTCCGCTGCGCAAGGACGACGAACAGACATTTCACGAGTTCTTCCTTTCCGTGCCCGAGCAAGAACGGATGTTCATCAAACACCGCGTCATGGATCGCGAAGTGATCCGCGACTGGTGTCAGAACATCGATCTCGGCCGCAACTTCCCACTGCTTGCTCTTGCCGATGGCAAGATCGTCGGCGCTGCCACACTCCACCAGCAATTGGGCGGCTGGAAACGTCACATCGGTCGCGTCAGCGTGCTGGTGCTGCCGCAGTATCGTGGTCGCGGTCTGGCCCGAGCGCTGATCAAAGAAATTTCCGAACTCGCCCGCAACCTTGGGCTCGAACGCCTCGAAGCGGAATTCATCGGCGAACAGGAAGCAGCCATCAAAATGTTCGCCATGCTCGGTTTCAGCAATCTGCTGCGGTTTGAAGATTACGTTAAAGACATGCAGGCCATTTCCCATGACTACGTTCTGATGGGATTGAAGCTGAGAGTTGACGAAGAATACGCCGGTGTGGGCGGCTGATCCGGCTGACGTAGAAATCACGATGCGGGCTCCTTTTACCTGTCCCAACTGCGGCGCTGACGTTCCCCCAAATGCCAAAGCCTGTCCCGGCTGCGGCTCGGATGAAAACACCGGCTGGTCTGACGAAGCGCACACCAGCGGCTTGGATCTGCCAGACGAGGAGTTTGATTACGACAAGTTCGTCGAAAAGGAATTCGGCAAAAAGAAATCTTTTCCTTCCGGTTTGCCGTGGTTCTGGTGGGTGATTGCGCTACTTGTCCTCGCGGCTCTGCTTCGACTCTCGTTCCGGTAGTTACTCTGGTTCTTCCACTCTTCCGGTCAGCGCAGTTTTGAGTGACGGAAACAATCAACGGTGTGATCGTTGACCATTCCAACCGCTTGCATGAAAGCGTAGCAGATGGTTGAGCCAACAAACTTGAAACCGCGCTTCAATAAATCCTTGCTCATGGCGTCCGATTCCGCCGTTCGTGCAGGAACTTCTTTCATCGATTGCCGCCGATTCTGAATCGGCTTTCCACCGACGAACTGCCAGAGGTAAGCGTCGAAACTTCCGAACTCCTTTTGCACTTCCAGAAAAGCCTTCGCGTTCTTGATCGTTGATTCAATCTTCAAACGATTCCGCACGATGCCCGGATCAGCCATGAGCTTTTCCACCTTGCCGGCGTCGTATTTCACAATCTTGCGCGCATCGAAATGATCGAATGCGCGCCGGTAGTTCTCCCGTTTCTTCAGGATCGTAAGCCAGCTCAATCCCGCCTGAGCGCCCTCCAGAATCAGCAACTCAAACAACAACCGATCCTCATGCACCGGAACGCCCCATTCGGCGTCGTGGTATTGGACATTCAACGCATCTTTGGCCCAAGCGCAGCGATTCATAGCGGTGAAATTGCAATGAAATGAATCGCCGTTCAACGCCCAATCTTTTGTTGCCAGCGTTTCAGTGCTGCCAAACGAACTGCGGTAGGACCCCACGGATCGACATCGAAAGTGTCGCCCAATTGCGAGCGCAACAGGTTCGCGACTTGAATGCGAACGGCGAGCCGCCGGTCCGCCAAACCATCCAGCAAAAGGTCCGGTTGACTGGCGGCCACTTGGTTCAACCGCGCCACAGCCGTCTTCACGGTGAGCTCATCGCGCTCTGCCACAAGTTCAAACAGATTCGTCGTCGCCGCGCGCAGCGATTCGCGATCAGTCCGAGCCAACAGTTGATCGACGGTTTTCAACCCTTGCTCATTCCGTTCCAGCCGGACCTGCATTTCGCGCGCCGACGCCATACCGTTCGTCAGCCAGTACACGAACTCGTCTGGTCCTTGGAAGCCAGTAACGCGCACCACTTCCGCGCCGCTCGCGGAGAGAATTTCAAACGTGGGCACGGCGCGGATGTTATGCTGCTGCGCCAGTTCGGGAACTTGATCGATGTCCAGCGCCACGTGTTTCAGAGTCGCCAGCGCGCCGCGCACCGCCTCATTCGTCAGCGTGGTTCTCGCCATGAGCTTGCAAGGACCGCACCAGCTCGCGGTGAAATAAACCAACACTGGACTCGACGTCGCCCGCGCTTCCGACAGCGCCGCGGGAAAGTTCGTGGTCCAACCTTCGGGCAACTCTGCTCGGAGCAGAAATGTCGTCAGAACGATCGCAAAGGTTGACAGCCGTTTCTTCATAGCTTTCCTCCCGCAGCCTTCACTTCTTTCCCGTGACGAATCGCGGGCCAGAATTCATCCCATTGGAAAGGACGACTGAATTCGCCGTAATGACATTTCCGGCAATCGCCCGCATCCAAAGGTCGAAATAGAAAATCGATGCTTTGATCTCCCTCCACTTTGCGCACATGCAGACTCCCCGGACCGTGACAACTCTCGCACCCGACCTCCACCAATCTGCTCGACGCCAACTCGCGTCGGTATCCAGACGGGCTGCCGAAACCGACCGTATGACACGCGATGCACTTCGGATCGGCATCCGCCTCGCGCGCCTGCAACGCGGCGAAAGCGTGTGCATGCCTCGAGCTTTTCCAAACCGCCGCCGCTTCAGTGTGACAGCGAACGCATCGCTCGGTGCCAACAAATTCAGCCGACGCTCGCACTCCCGGAACCATGTCGGAGCTGAGATTCGACGGATCGTCCACCGCGAGCCGGGTGCGGCGCACCTCCTGGCGATAGGTTCGCGCGAGTTCCACGAGCCCTGCGTCCTGAGGAATTTTGTCATGGAGTAAAAGCACTTTGTTTTCAGTCACTCTCGGCGGTGCGCTATTCGAAAGGCGCAATTTCAGAATGCCCAGTGCTCGAGCCTCATTGGTCACAAAGTAAATCCAGCTGCGATTCTCTCTGCGCAATTCCTGAGCCGGTTGCCGCACTTTGCCGCCGAGAATAATTTGAACCTCGTAGAACTGCTGGGCCAGGCGCGCCATAGCCTCTTCATCCGCAAACGCGAGTAGAACAATCAAATCGACTTTCGAACGCACTTCAGCCACCGCGCGAGTAATCGCCGATTCCATTCCTTCGATGGCCAGACCCTCCCCCAACTCACCAAAGCCGTTCGGATCCACAACTCCGATCAACGCGATTTTGAAACCGCCGCGCTCAATGACTCGATACGGCTCCAGCACCGGTTTGCCGCTGGCTTTCTCGATCAGATTCGCGCTGAGCAGCGGCACCGGCGAACGGGTTCTGAAATCGCGAAGTTGTTTCAAAGTAAGCCTGGCCTCGCGATGACCGGCATTGAGGGCGTCATACTTCATTTCGCCAAACGCCCGCAACATATAGCGATACTGAATCAAATCGTAATCTTCGCGGCCTCCCACCGCATCACCGACATCCACGCGCACTGAATCAGCCGTAGCGGCCGCGAGCGCGGTCTTCAGCCGGGTCAAGCCGCCGAACTGGCCGACAAAGCATCCGCACGGTTCCAATCGCCCTTGAGTGTCACAGGTGAAATAAATGGGCAGATCAACATCGGCTCGATCACGGCGCGGTTTGCAGCCGAGGAGAATGCACACAGCCAGCATGGCACCCAAACACCAATTCGCGGAATTCTTGAGGCGCAGCCGGTTCATGACGCGTCAGTAAAGCACTGCATAAGTGAAGACATTCACATTTACTCGACCGGGTTGCTGAATTTCATTCCCGCCGCAACAGCAGCAGCCCTCCGCATGTTCCACATCGTTCAAGCCTTCCTTGGAATAGACCATTACCAGCCGTCCGTTGATTTCCAACCCTTCCAATGCCACAGGTTTCCCGTGTTTATCCGTGAGCCGAGAAATGGAATTCACCACGGAAAAGAGCGGGTGATTCATGGGAATCTTTTGCAGCGAGGACTGCGGAAAACACAGTTTAATTTCCTGGCGAAAGGCTTTGTCCCAAACTTCGTCCGAACAACCAGGACTGACTAGCAGAAACCCACCCTGGCTCAAAAATTTCCGCAGTTGCCCACGTTCCTTTTCACTCAGCGCGAAGCGGTCGTTCCCTGACATGACGCAAAAGGGAAAATCAAAGAATGCCTCGGAATCCAAACGCACCGGACAGAACTTGCGATTCACGCGCAGACTGGTCTGCTCGGCGACATCTGTGAGAAACCGATCGGAAAAACAGACGGAACTTTGGTTCCCGCCGTAAATCAAATTACCGCACTGAAGCTGCGTCAGGTCCGACGGCACGGAGCCAGGAATTGGCGCCGGGCTGGTTCCATTCGGTTTGCCAAAAGCGGTGAGCGTCAGGCTCAAAGCGAAAATGAATTTCAAACTCGAACACGTTTTCATGGCTGTTTCTTTTTCGTCGTGATGGTCTTGAAATAATTTTCCACGACGTCGTTGTATTCTTCGATCACCGTTTCGGAGGACACCGCGCCGGACTGGCGGTTGATCGGTGTCAAACCTTTCATCACATCCGGATTCTCCAGACTGCCGACGTTGTTTCCGGCAACTGCGCCAGAGCCGTTTGCCGGGCGACTGGACTGACGCGCCGTCGCTCGACTGTTGCGCGCTGAAGATTCGTTGCCCATCACTTTCATGTTTGAGCCATCCACGACGGCGTAGCCCGACGTTCCCATGGCGCCTTCGCCCATGCCCATTCCGCGCCCCTGCCCTTTCGCCGTTCCGAACTTTTTACTGCGAGACATTTGGGCAAAATTGTTTCCCGGCTTTTTCCGCTGCAACGCCAGATAAGAATCCAGCTCGTTGCTCGACGGACAATTTCCACCCGAACATTCACCGAACAACTTCGCCATCTCCCCGCGCAACCGATCCGCAAGCTGGAATGACTGCTCTCCATTTCCCGCCAGCATTTGTCCGGTGGCGCGTTCGGCCATCGGCTGCAATCTGAGTTCATCGAGCTTCTCCGCCAGATCGCGTCCGCTCTGCGCCGCTTTCGGAAACAGCTTCTCCGCAGCTTTAGCGTCGGCGCGCAATTTTTCCTGAAGTCCTTTCAACAAATCGCCGACCTGTTTTTCCACGGCTGCCAGTTCCTTCAAAGCCAGTTGATCCTCTCGGCTCAGCGCGCCGGCGCGATTGTATGCCTGCGCCTGATCGGCCAAGTCCTGTTGCGTCCGGTAAAGCGCCTCAAACTGATTGAAATCCTTCAGCAATTCCTGCATCAACTCCATTCCCTCAAAGGTCTGGGCCAATTCCTGTTCCGCCTGATTGCGAACACCGCTCAAGCGCGCGACCTGCTCGTCGGACGCTTTCTTGAAATCCTCCAGCATGCCGGGCGAAAGCTGGCGCGGCCCATTCGCCGGCGAACTCTTCTGCGCGATCTGGCCCGACGTCGCGCTGTTCGTTCGAGTGCTCTGCCGGATGTTCCGCGCCTGTTCGTTCAAGAGCTCCTGCAAATCGTTTTCCACATCATAAAGCGGGTTCTCGCGCACGAACGTCTCCATGCGCCCCGCCTGCTGATTGAGTTTTTGGTTCAATTCATTCTGCCGCGCGAGCAGCCCATCCAGCGCCTGAGTCAAAGCCTCGCGTTCTTTGGCGTCCGCCTTCGCGAGTTGCTCCTTCAACTTCTGCGCCGCTTCGCTCAACTGCTTTTGGTTTTCGATTAACTCCTGCAAATCGTTGTTCAGCTCGGCGTATTTCGCTTCGGCATCGGCCACGTCGGTTTGTTCGCGCAGGAAATTGTTGTAATCCTCCACGCTGATCACCATCAGCCGCACCGTTTGGCTGCGAGCCAGATGCGGTTGCGGCGCTGTATCCACGGCTTCCGCAAACAGCGAAATCACATCGCCCGGATTCACCCCCAACTCAGCGAAGTTGAAATCAAAGCTCGCGTGGCTATCGCGGACAATGGCTTCATTCGTGATCACTTCGGGCGCGGAATAAACCCCGTTGAGCCCGCGATGAAAGCGAACCGTCCGAACGCCAAAATCATCGGTCGCTTCCACCCGCACCTTGAGCCGGAAATCCATTGCCACGAACGCATCCTGAGCCGGTTCCGCAATTCGAATTTCCGGCGGCAGATCGTGCGTCACCGTGAGCGCGCCCTCGCAGTCGCCTTGCGACGGCAGCCCGGCCGTATCGGTAATTCCAAAGCGGAGCCGGCTGGAATCCGTGGCCGTGAATTCCGCGGAGACTTCATTTTCAGCCGAAGGTTTCATCGCCATCCGTTGGATCGGTTGCTCGGCAGTGCTGATTTCCAAGAAGCCTTCGCGCAGCGGACGATTCGATTGAATCCGAAATCGCACGAGACTCCCTTCCAAAGCCTGAACGCCTTTGAACGCATACGCTTTTTCCTCCGCCTTCAATCCCGTGTAAGCCGGCGGCGTGATTCGGACGAAGGACTTTTCGACCTGAGGCGTCAACACGACGCCTATATGAATCTGCTTGGAACGGCTGACGCGATCCTTCGTGTGCGCGAACACCAGCAACTCGGTGTGAATGTTGTCCAGCAATTGATCGAACCCAGCGCTGCCTTTGTCGAACATTGGCAAGGTCAATGATTGGTCTGGATGTCCCGGCGGAAACGCGGTGACGAAAACTTCCTTCGGCTGATGTCCCGCGGCTTTGACTTTGACGATTAAACCTTTTCCGTAAAGCACGTTGGTTCCGCTCCGACCCGGCTGAACAATCTCCAGATGCGTGAACGAATACGGCGGATGATCGCCAAACGGATCGGCAAAACGCGCCAACTCAACCGATGTCACGCGAAAAAACGCCGCCAGAAACACGGCAAACACGCCCAGCGCCAAAGCGGCCCGCTTCAGGTGACGTCGGATTTGATCGGTGTGGGTAAGGCTTTCCAAAGAAACGGCTTTCAGATCACCGGCGTAATGCTCGACCGCCTGCCGCGCCAGATCGCGAGTGAGCGGCGACAACTTTTCCAGGTCAGCTTGTTCTCGCAATTGGAGGAAATTGATGAGCCTTGAGCCGAGCGCGGGATTGCGACTCTCGAGCAGGCGCGCGATGTGTTCCAATCGATTCTTCCGCACAAACGCGAGATACCAGCCAAACCCAACAAGCACCAACACGCCAGCAATTAAGCCGAGCAGAAGTCCAAGACGCCAGCCCGCGTGCAAATGAAACACGACATCAAGCACGAAGGCGGTGAGGACGAACAGGCAAAGATATTTGACGCTGCGCAAAAGAAACCACCCTCCCAATTCCTTCTGATGCTCGCGATCCGCCCGCGCGAGTTGCTCCAGAATCCTTTGCGTGTCGTTCAGCATAACCCCCACCTTCTGCGCAGAAACCAGTCCAGGCCGAACACTAATCCCATTCCATAGAAAACCCAAGCGTCGTTCCAAATTGGCTTGAGCCGCGTCTTGGGTGTGAGATCGGTTTTCTCACTGTTCAGTTCGAGCAACAGCCGTTTGAGATCGGTCGGCTCGAGCAATCGTCCGCCACTGCTTTCGCACAAACGCCGCAAGCCAAGCGTATCGGTCGCCACTTCCGTTTCCTCCAGATTTTCCGTGAACACAATAAAGCGCGCCTCTTGGTTGGAACCATCCGGAAAATTTGCCACCGCGCGATAACGCCCCGTTCGCTCCGGCAAAAATTCCGCCGCGAGTCGGCTGCGATCATTGGCTGAAGGCGTCATGTTCACCCGGCCCACTTGCGTGTCCCCAAAGTAAAGCGTCACCGGCACCGACTGCACTTTGGGATCGGGCTGACGCATGGTGAGTCGAAAGTAAACTTTCTCGCCGAGGGCGATGTTGGCGGAGTTGGGACGGAAGGAAAACTGGCGATTGGGGATGAAATCGCGCCCGGCCAGCAGCCACAAAATCATCTGATCCCAAAACCGATCAAACGGGGTGTTCACACCCTGCACCTGGCTGTTGAGTCCCCAGCGCCAAAGGCCTTCCACGCCCAGACTCACGACCTGGCCGCGCCCGTAACGTCGATGCACGACCGCCGGATTCTGCGCCGAATCATCGCGAGCCGCCGACGTAGCCAGCGTTGCAG
>JBQCEJ010000296.1:0-4800 GCA_051960355.1 Verrucomicrobiota bacterium
ATACTCGTGGATTTCCTGCTGGAGATTGGCCAACCGTGATTGCGCACGCTGCAATCGTTTGTTCGTGCGCACGATGCCGACGTAATCCCACATGCAGCGGCGGATCTCATCCCAATTGTGCGCGACCACCACCATTTCATCGGGGTTGTGCGCGTTACCCGCATGCCAGGGCGGAATCTTGAAGCCATTCACCGGCAGCGGGGCGCTGGTCACCCGCATTGCGGCGCGATGCGCACAGACGAGCGCTTCGAGAAGTGAATTGCTCGCCAACCGATTCGCGCCGTGCAGGCCGGTGCCAGCCACTTCGCCCACGGCGTAAAGCCCGGCGATTTCGGTTTCACCATCCACATTGGTCACCACACCGCCGCATGGGTAATGCGCCGCGGGCACCACCGGAATTGCTTCCTTGGTGTTGTCGATTCCGTAACGCAGACACGTTTCGTAAATGTTCGGAAAGCGTTCGATGATGAACTTGGCCGGCTTGTGCGTGATATCCAGCAACACGCAATCCGCGCCGCTCTTTTTCATTTCACTGTCGATCGCCCGCGCCACCACATCGCGCGGCGCCAGCGATTTCAAAGGATGATACGCGTCCATGAACTCGCGACCGTCCACAGTTTTCAACACGCCGCCTTCGCCCCGCACGGCTTCACTGATGAGAAATGACTTGGCCTTGGGATGATACAGGCAGGTGGGGTGAAATTGAATGAACTCCATGTTCGCGATGGACGCCCCGGCGCGATATGCCATTGCCACACCGTCGCCCGTCGCGATGTCAGGATTGGTCGTGTAAAGATATACCTTGCCGCAACCGCCCGTGGCCAGCAGTGTCACCGGCGCGGCAAACGTCTCCCCCTGGCCGGACGCTTTATCCAAAACGTAAACGCCCAGGCAACGGTGATCACCCACGTAGCCCAGCTTCTGACTGGTGATCAGGTCGATGGCGAAATGGTTTTCAAAGATGGAAATGTTTGGCTGCTCAGCAATCGCGGCCAGCAATGCACGTTCGATCTCGCGGCCAGTGACATCCTTCGCGTGAAGAATCCGGCGCTTGGAATGTCCGCCTTCCCGGCCAAGATCGAGTTCGCGACCGTTGGGAGCGCTGGCGACTTCCCGCTCGCTGAATTTCATCACTAGATCAATCAACTCCTGAATGCGCGCCGGACCTTCCTGCACAATAGTGCGCACGACATCCTCTTTGCAAAGCCCGGCCCCGGCTTCGAGCGTATCGCGGACATGCATCGCAAAGGAATCTTCCTTGCTCGTGACCGCCGCGATGCCGCCCTGGGCGTAATTGGTGTTCGACTCCGCTTTATTCTTCTTGGTCACGATGGCGACACGACCGTGCGGCGCGACCTTTAACGCGAAGGAAAGCCCCGCAATGCCGCTGCCGAGAACGAGGAAATTGAATTGTTTCACTGGCGCAAAACCTTAATGCAAAACCGCAAAGGCGCGAAGGGAAATTGACGAAAAGCGTTCGGTTTGATCAGATGTTGGAACAGGGCAAGGTCATGAATATGGAACCCCAAGAACCAACCGCACTGATTCCGCAGGCAAAAAAAATAAAACCACATCAAGTCGCGCTTTGGTTGGCAATCGGTTTTGTGGTTCTTTCATTTTTAAGTCCGTATTTATTCAGCACTTTTCTCTTCGGTGAAAGGTTCCCTCTCTATTTGTCTTATCTTGCCTGGCCGGGAAGGTGGCTGGCTCGGCACATGGGATTAAGCGATGGTTGGAACTTTGTCGCGATGATTATTTGCGGATTACTGGTGGTCTATTTCGCTTTCTACATTCCGGTCAAACTGTGGATGACCTCGTCGCGGCAAATGCAAATAGCACTCGTTGTCTATGTGGTTATCGGTATCGCGACATACGAATTTTACCAGTGGTATTCCACGAGACCGGATTGGACCTCAAGAGGACTGAATCCGGACCGAGCTGGATTTGAACCGCCAGTTGTTCTTTTATCTGGAGAGTTTGACTTCTGGTTTCGAGATTCGTCAATAAGCCAGGAGAAAAGCGGAAAAGCTTTTTTTGAAATCAGGATGCGTGACCACGATTATTACTATTGCCGCAAATGGCATGGGAATGACTGGCGCGTTGGCTCTTGGTATCGAGTCGAAATCGCCAATCATGGCGAAGGTTATTCTTGGGGCCTGGCCAGTTTATCCCATACAACGAGAGGAACTGGTGGAAGTTGGTACGGTAACAATTTGTTGGCGCAGAGACTTTGGAACAAGCAATTGTTCGTCGGTGCCGATAAAAACACATTGGTGTTTGAAGAACAGAAATGGCCGAAGCGAAGAGAAGAATTCAGCCATTTGGTCTCAGTTGGCCGCTGGCTAATTCCCAAACACATCCGGCTGACCCGGCCAGGAAGCGATGCGCGGGAGGAAAATTACTATATCAAGAAAATTGAGTTCCTGGCGACCCCAGATACCAATTGGTTTGAGCAAGTATTTCACAAATATGCTGACCGTGATCCAGATTTGCGAACCAAAGACCTGGGCGAACCAGGAGTTGCTCCGGGCAAGCGTAATTGAATCCTTCCTGCTCCTCTGCGCCTCGGTTAGAGCCCCACATTATCAATCAATCGCGTCTTTCCAAAAAATACCGCCAGCGCCATGTGCGTCCCGCGCTTCACCATCGTGACGGGCTCCAGCGATTCGGGATCGAAGAACTCAACGTAATCTAAGCGCGCCAGCGGAGCCGCGGTCATAAACTGCTTCAGGTCGGATCGTAGGCGAGCCGCAGAAATGGGTCTGGATTTCACCGCCGCACCGACGGCGCGCAATGCGTGAAACAGGATCACCGCCTGCGCGCGCTGTTCCGGGTCGAGATACTTGTTCCGCGAACTCATCGCGAGGCCGTCCGGTTCGCGCAGGGTTGGCGCAACGACAAGCTGCAGGGGAAAATTCAGATCGCGCGTCATCCGCTGGAGAACAGCGGCTTGTTGAAAGTCCTTTTGACCAAACACCGCCACATCGGGTAGCGCAATATTGAACAACTTCGCCACGACCGTTGCCACGCCTTGAAAATGCCCGGGCCGCGATGCGCCTTCCATGGGCCGGGAAAGTTTCTCTTCGACCACAAAGGTGCTGAAACCACCTTGCGCTCTCTCCGGATACATTTCCGCGTCGGTCGGAACGAAGACGACATCGACGCCCTCGGCGCGACAGAGCTGCAGGTCACGTTTCAAATCCCGCGGATACCGGGAGAAATCTTCCTTCGGTCCGAACTGCGTGGGATTGACATAAATGCTCAGGACCACCTTGCCGCGTGAACCGACCCGCTTCCGCGCGTGCTTCACGAGACTCAGATGGCCCGCATGCAGATAGCCCATCGTCGGAACAAAGCCGATCCGGACACCGCGCCGGCGCCAACTCAAAGCCCGACGTTGCATGGCGGCAATGGAACTCACGGTTTGCATTGAGGAACTTTGGGCGAGCGCTGAGTGTCAGGCAATCAGTTTTGTCTTTCCACGAGCGTCGGGAGAAAGGCGTTCGCGAGTGCCAGCGGCGGAATTGCGCCAATAAAAAACGCGAAGGATTGTGACCTTCGCGTTTTGAAAAAAGATGCGCTTAGCGGCTGGCGTTGAAATTCAACGGAGCGCTGGGCATTTCATGTGCGCACGGTTGGTTGGTCGGCGCATCGGCCTGGCGATTGACGGGTTGCACCAAACCCTTGGCCCGCATTTAAGATAACACCTCTTCACCGCTGATGTCTGGCAGCATGTGACCGTTGATTTCGACGCAGGGGCTGAGCATCTGGCCGCTCTTCTCGATCATTTCCTGGCGCTGGATCGGATCGTTGATGATATCGCGATCTTCGAACGGCAAATCGTATTTGCGCATGATGGCGCGAACGCCCTGGCTCCAGCCGCAACTGGGTTTCAAGTAAGCAATAATTTTCGGTTTGTTCATAATCTGTGGTGTCGGGGAGTAAATTGCCACAACGTCCCGATTTGGCAACTTGCAATGAAGCGCTTGCAATGCTTTTGGACCACGCCTACAGAGCGGCGACTGCGCCTTGGGCGCTGCGGGCGTGGCGCGATCGGTTTTGCCTGACCGTCCTCAAGGACCAGAGCAAACGCTGAGATTTCTTCCGCATGAAATGCTAAAACTTGAACTCCAAAGGGCGTTGGCTAAGTTTGCGCCATGAACCTCGAAGATCATCTGGGCGATATTATTCGCAAGGCGCGGGCAATGACCCGCGTCTCGGCAACGGCGGCGGCCAAAGCGGCGGGCCTGAGCGAATCGGAACTCGCCGCGCTGGAAGAGTCCGGAACGATCGCTGGAAAAATCAATTTCGACGGACTCGCTCCCTTGATTGGATTGAATGCTGCCAAGCTGGAAGGCATCGCCAAGGGCTGGTTGCCAACCGCCAAGGATCTCAGCGTCTGGCGCGAGTTGCGGCAGATCAGCACCACCCAAAACGGCACTGAAGTGCACAGCTACCTGGTCTGGGACGAAGTCACGCGCGAGGCCGCGTTGTTTGACACAGGTTGGGATGCCGCGCCAGCCTTGAAAATCGTGGAAGAAGAGCAATTGCAATTGAAACACCTCGTCATCACGCATTCGCATCCCGATCACATCGCCGGCATGGCGAAAATTCGCGAAGTGTTTCCCAAAATTTTCCTCCATTCTGATTCCAAAACCGCGCTGCCGCAGCACAAAAACCGCCGCAACGATCACATTCACCTCGGCAGCCTGCGCATCACCAATCGCGAAACTCCTGGGCACGCGGAAGATGGCGTGACGTACGTGGTTGGCAATTGGTCGGAAGACGCGCCGTATGTGG
>JBQCEJ010000297.1:0-7436 GCA_051960355.1 Verrucomicrobiota bacterium
AGCAGAGCGGCCTCCACGGCGAAGAACCTTGCGAGTTCATTCTCCAGGGTTTGATAGAGTGGGTGATTGCCGGTGGTGAGCCGCGAGGCGCTGACGCTCAGGCCAAATTGCTTCAAACCCTGTTGCGCCGCCTGGATGACTTCGGGATGACTTGCCAGCCGAAAATAATCGCAGCCAGAAAAATACGAGAGCTTGCGACCGTGATAGTGGACGTAAGTGCGATCGACTGGTTGCAAGGTTTCAGGTTCGGTCATCGCTAATTCCCGTAAGGCGGACGGCTCGACGGAACCTTGAACTGCTGGTTAGGCATGTAAAACTGAATGACGTCGCCGGGTTTGAGTGGGAAATCATCGCCACTGAGCAACCGCTCTGGAGTGACTTGAATCATCTCTTCCGAGGCGCGACGGATGGTGATCATGATCGGGTCCGTGGGAGAGGTGTAAACCGCAGCGAGAATGGCTTGCGCGAGCGTCAGCCCTTCGGTCCAGGGCACAACCGAATGCTCAACCGGCCCGATGAACGTCACGGTCCCGCTCTGAGCTTGTTGATTCATTTGCGTGATCGCGTCCTGCTTTCCCGCCAGATACGCCAGGCGCGCCTGGGCCTGCGCGGCCGATTTCGAAACGCAGCCGCTGACAAAAACGGTTGTCACGCACACGGCGAGCAACAAAGCCAGAGTTGTTTTCGTTGAGCGACTGGATTCCATCGGGCGGTGAGTTCTCAACGATTTCGTTACGATGCGATCAGCAAACATTTCGATCACTCCAATTTTTTTAGAATCTTTTCAAAGCCGCCTTCGATCGGCTCAATCTCGATACGCCCACCGGGTTTGTTGCTGGAAAGGGTCGGTGTCTCCGCTGGTTTGGCGGGCTTGATCGCAGGTGAAATTGGCGGCAGAACGCTCGCGGCGGATCTGATTTCAGAAGGCTCCGAATCCGGCGGTTCCGTGCCCGAAGGAATGCTCCAGGTTTTGCGGTTTTCCAGCCAGTTGCGATAGCGCGAAAACGTCCACATGCCGTGGTCGCCGCCGGTTTCCAGGGCGGAAACAATTTTGAAGAATTCGCGGTTGCGGATGAAATTTTTGATCGCGTGCGTCGCCATGAGGACTTCGCATTCAGGCACGCGGATGTTCAACTCCGGCCGAAAATGCAAGCGTTGGCAAACCACTGCCACGAGGCAGTCGGCAAGCTGCGCGCAAACCGCGCTTTGGATTTCCGCCGGGAACGCCGATGCCACGCGCTGAATCGCTTCGGCGCAACTGGAGGAATGAACCGTGGCGAGCACGAGATGGCCGGTTTCCGACGCGCTCAAGGTCAGCCGCATCGTTTCGGGTTCACGCATTTCGCCGACCATCAAGACGTCAGGATCTTCGCGGAGCGCATCGAGCAACGCCTGTTCAAAGCTCGGCGTGTCGCGGCCGACTTCGCGCTGGCGAACATAAGATTTGCGCGGGCGAAAAGTGTATTCGATCGGGCTCTCGATGGTGACGATGTGCCGCGTCTCAGTGAGATTGATTTCCTGGATCAACGCGGCGAGCGTCGAGGATTTCCCGGAACCGGTCGGACCGCTGACGAGAATCAGGCCGTGCTGATTCGTGACCAGCTTTTTGAGGTCCGGATGCAGGTTCAACTTTTCCAGCGTGGTCTGAAATGCTGCGAGCAGGCGAATGGCAAAACCGACTCCGCGCGCGGTCTGGAGAATGTTGATCCGGCAGCGCACGCCGCGAATGGTTCGCGAGACATCGGCCGAACGGCGTTCCAGGAACTGCGGCCACTGAGTTTCCCCAATGATCTCGCGGGCGGCGGCCAGCAGCATGGGCGCGGGGATCGGCTCGCCGGTGGTTCGCAACGAACCGCGAATGCGCAGCGCCGCCGGCAGTCCGGCTTCCAGGTGCAGATCGCTCGCGCCTTGTTGTTCTGCGGCGACGATTAACGATTCGAGATTCATGCGGTGACTGTACAGTGAATGAGGGTGAAACACAAAGCCCGCGAGAAAGTTGTGCAGCGGTTCTCATTTCTCTCACTGGAAATCGAACTACGAGAATCGCTGTGATTTCCCGCGTTTGGATTTGAAAGATTCGACGCCAGCTGGCCGGATCACGGAAAGCTGCTCAACAGCTGGTGGGAACTTCTTGAAGCACTTCGACGCAATGCGGAATCGCGCCGACCACAAAACTCAGGCACTCCACTGCGCCGCTTGGTTTTCCGGGCAGGCAAACGACGAGCGCTTTATCTACGACCGCCGCGAGATTGCGGGACAGAATCGCGTTGCGCGTGATCTTCAAGGATTCCATGCGCATGACTTCGCCGAAGCCCGGCAGTTCGCGAATGGCAATTTCACGGACGGCTTCCGGCGTCACATCACGCAGCGCCACGCCGGTGCCGCCGGTGGTGAGGATGAGCTGGCAACCCTTGGAAATCTGTTCGCGAATGGCGCGCTGGATTTCCCGTTTTTCATCCGGCACAAGCGCGTCCGCGAGCACGTTCCAACCGTAACCTTCCGCGGCCTTTTTCAGAGCAGGGCCGCCGAGGTCGTCGTAAAGGCCTTTGGAAGCGCGATCGGAAATGGTGATGATGCCGGTTTGCATGGGGTTCAACGTTTGGTTTTACTGACTAGTTTCACGTCGGTGATCCGCATCTTTTTGTCCACGGCTTTGCACATGTCGTAGATCGTCAGCGCGGCAATGCTCACCGCGGTCAAGGCTTCCATTTCGATTCCGGTCTGCGCCGCGATTTTCGCCGAGGCGCTGATCACGATGCGGTCGTTGCTTTTGGGAATTTCGAAATTCACTTCGCAATGCGTTAGGGGCAGGGGATGACAGATCGGAATCAGCTCGCCGGTTTTTTTCGCGGCCACAATTACGGCCAGTCGAGCGGCGGCGAGGACGTTTCCTTTGGCGACCGTCTGAGATTGAATCAACTGGAGCGTCTCTCGGTGCATTCGGATTTCTCCACGCGCGATTGCTTCGCGCAGCATAACCGGTTTGGCGGAGACATCCACCATGCTGGCTTCGCCCTGGGGATCGATGTGCGTGAGTTTTTTCATGCGGTGAGCGCGGTTTTCCATTGTTTGACGGCTGAACGAATCTGTTCGCCAGTGTTCAAGAGCGGCTTCACAAACTTGGGCGTGAACCAGGGAAAATTTCCAATCAGATCATGCGTCACCAGAATCTGGCCATCGCAATCGGGCCCCGAGCCGATGCCGATGGTAGCAAAGGGAAAGCTCTCAGTGACTTCCTTGGCAACGTTCGACACAACCAATTCGAGCACGACCGCGAATGCTCCGGCTTCGGCCAGCGCGGCGGCGTCATCGAGCAGTTTGGCGCGACCTGCGTCATCACGGCCTTTAATGCGATATTTTCCGCCTTCTTCCAAAACATGCTGAGGCAGCATTCCGATATGGCCGATAAAGGGAATTCCCGCGGCAACAATCGCCTGCACCTGCGGCAGAATTTCGCGACCGCCTTCAGCTTTGACGTATTCTGCGCCTGCGGCGATCAAACGTCGGGCATTGGCGAGCGCTTGGTCAGGCGTGTCGTAAGCGCGGAACGGAAGATCAGTGCCGAGGAGCGCGTTTGGCTGTGATCGAGCCGCCGCGCGGGTGTGATGAAGCATCTCGTCCATCGTGACGTGCGTGGTGTCGGGATAACCGAGGACAACCATTCCAACGGAATCGCCGACCAGCAGCAGATCCACGCCTGCTTCATCCAGCAGGCGCGCCATGGGATAATCATAAGCCGTAAGCGCGGCGATTTTCTCGCGGCGCGCTTTCATCGCGCGAATTTTTGCGGGTGTGACTTTGGTTGGATTCATTTTAACCACCGCTGAACACGGATGAGATTATTTGAAACTCGCCAGCAATTCCTCAGGCGTGACTGTGGCTGTGCCGATCTTGCCCACGACAATGCCAGCCGCGTGATTGGAAAGGATCGCCGCTTCCATCGGCGACGCGCCGGCGGCGATGGCGAGCGTGAAGGAGGCGATGACGGTGTCGCCCGCGCCAGAAACGTCGAAGACTTCCTGCGCCACCGTCGGAATGTGGATGGGCTTTTGATCGCGCTGGCACAGCAGCATTCCCAATTCACCGAGTGTAATCAGCAGGACCACCGGACGCAGTTCTCGCAACAGTCGTTCTGCCATTAACATCAGGTTGGCGTCGGCCAGGGGATTGTCGTGACGCGTTTCATCCGGGAGATTCGCGAGTTCGAAAGCTTCCTTGCGATTGGGCGTGATGAGTGAAAGCCCGTTGAGATTCAAGTTGTGAACCGGTTTGGGATCGAGGCTGAGCCAGACGCCGTGGCTGCGGCAAAGTTTTTTGATCTCGTCGAGGAGCGCTTGGGTGATCACGCCTTTGCCGTAATCGCCGATGATCACCGCGTCGGTGCGCTTCAGTGCGGCGGTGAATTTGCTCAATAGCCGTTTCATCTGCTGCGGATCGAGGCCGTCGCGCGTTTCACGATCGATGCGCACGACCTGTTGTTTGTGGGCGACGATGCGGGTTTTGAGACTCGTGGCGCGGCCGGCATGGCCGAGCACGCCGGAGCAGCCGATGTGCTGTTCCTGCAACAAGCGTTTGAGCTGGTCCGCCGCGGAATCCAGTCCGACCGCGCCAAACAACTCCGTGCCGACCTGCAACGCGGTGAGATTGCGGGCCACATTTGCAGCGCCGCCGGGCATGAAGCTTTCGCGTTGAAAATCCACGACCGGCACTGGCGCTTCAGGTGAGATGCGCGCGACGCTGCCCCAGATAAACTGGTCGAGCATGACATCCCCAATCACCAACACGCGGGTTTTGCAGGCCGCGCTGAGAAGCTGTGGAACGCGAGCCGATGAAAACTTTTTGTTCATGATTTTTCCCTGAGAAACAAATTCGTTACTCCAAAAACGCCATCAGCGGACTGGTCGCACTCGCCGTTTCCCGTTCCGCCGCCAGGCCCGATTCAAATGCGGCTCGACCTGCTTCGACGGCCATCTTGAAAGCGATCGCCATGCGGTTCGGATCTGTGGCCACGGCAATCGCGGTGTTGACCAGCACGGCATCCGCGCCCATTTCCAAAGCTTCAGCTGCATGACTGGGCGCGCCAATGCCGGCATCCACGACGACGGGCACCGTGGCTTGCTCGATGATGATACGAATCTGATCGCGGGTTTGAATGCCGCGATTGGAACCGATCGGCGAGCCGAGCGGCATCACCGTGGCTGTGCCCGCATCCTGCAAACGCTTGGCCAAAACTGGATCGGCGTTGATGTAAGGCAGAACCGTGAAGCCTTCCTTCACCAGGATTTCGGCGGCTTTCAAAGTTTCGATCGGATCTGGCAGCAAGTAACGCGGGTCGGGATGGATTTCCAGTTTGACCCATTTGGGCAAGCCGGCTGCCACGGCCAAACGCGCGAGGCGAACGGCTTCTTCGGCGTTCATGGCGCCGCTCGTGTTGGGCAGCAGGAGATATTTCTTTGGATCAACGAAATCGAGAATGTTGGCAAACGGATCTTTCTTCCCGCTCAGATCGGCGCGGCGGAGGGCAACCGTCACCATTTCCGTGCCGCTGGCGGCGAGCGCGTCGCGCATGGCTTCGGGAGAAGAAAACTTTCCAGTGCCGAGAATCAGGCGGGAACTGAAGGTGCGTCCCGCGATGGTCAAAGATTGGTTAACAAGCGACATCGCGCCCAATTTAGGTGGGGAACCGACGGTTTGTCGAGCGGCGAGGGTTCTCGGGCGGTGATTGAAACTGGCGGCGAAGAATCGTTCACACTCCAGAATAACATGTGATCCAGCCCCAAGCAGATGGAGACGTCTCAGATATGAAAGTCAAAAGCCGGCTTGATCGGAGGCAGCGCCGGCCGGTTGAGATCAACATCGGTCGCGGTCTGATGGGTTCCCGTCCGATTTCAAGGCGCTCGCCATGGCCGGAACTGACGGAAAAGGGGCGCAAAAGCAAAAGACAAGGAGCTTCGAAATTTGGTTCTGGAGTCTGTCGAGAACTGCAGACTTGTCAGGGTGCTGCGAACGCCACTCCTCACGGCGTCTCGCGATGGACTGCTCCCAAATGTCCAAAGGATAATAAAGCCCTCTCGCGTGTCGGGCTGAACGAGCATGATACCAAGCAAGGAATACAGCAACCGCCATACGCCAAACGAACGACCAATTATCCCATAACGGACCATCGTGCAGGTCGGTGAAAGACCGAAAACCGAAATACAACCAAGGTACACTATAGACTAAACCGACCAAAAACCACACGCGACCATAGAAGTCTCGCTCGCGAAGTAATGGCGCTGGCATGAGCTTCCGCTCCGCTTCGGAGTGAGTCTTGCGGACTTGCTCTTCCAGTGTGCTTTGTAGCTCTTCAACGCTCATACGCGCTGCGCCGCCTAGACCTTATGGCTTAACAGAAAGCCGGAGCGGGTGTTTGATTTCGGTTGTAAACGTGGGTTATCCGCCGAAGCGGATCGATCCACAGAGTTAAACGCCCGGCATGAAGTCGGGTTGTTGATAAGAGAATAATCAAACCAAACATCCATGAACAAAATCATTCACTACCTCGGCCTCGACGTCCATAAAGATTCCATCGCCGTGTCAATCGCGCCCGCCAGCAGAGGCTGAACCGGCGTTCGAGGGGCAGCCGCCGGGCTTGGGCGATGGGCCGTTGCGGCAAACCGACCCTCCGGGGCAACACGGCACCGCGGAGCTGACGGAAAAGGGGTGCAAAAGGAAAAGACAAGGAGCTTCGAAATCTTACCGGGCTCGTTCAACCACCGATAGCTTCGGCGCTCCTTCGTCGGCCAAAGCTATTTTTGTCCGTTAGGTTTCATGGTGTATTTGTAGTGGAGTGCAATTTTGAAAGGCGCAGGTCATCCAAGCGGCGAACGCCATTCTGACAGGTGCTTTTCGGACCCCGACCGGGAACTGTGGCAAGCAACGCGTTAATGCGAACCGCGTCATCACCACCGACCGGATAACTCTCGCGGTAAACCTTCACTGGAGATAAACACCTGTTGATGCGCTCTCTTGATTTCTTATCCAATGGCTCAGTATCGCGCCGATAGGCAAGCATCGATACCTGATCATCCATAAAGCTCTCCATCTTTCCAATCGCCTGCTGGGTCTCGCCCAGCCGAAGCTCTGCGAGCGATTCAGCCTGTATCGCGGCTATTTGCGCCGCCTCGATCTGCTTTGATACCACCAACTGAGAATAAGTCTGCCACGCCCACCAACGTCCGGCGATTGCACCTGTCCCCAAACAAACGGCGGCCAAGGCAACAAGTAATGCTTTTCTCATATCGGGTGACATGTGTAGTAAAACCTAAGAGCCTGTCTGAAAAAGGAGAAAGTGCTTGATTTTGTTGGTGGGTTGGTTGGTTTGTTATCGCGGTAGCGCCAGTGAGGCGATGAAAATCGCCAATTACGACACTGACCTGACTGACGCCCAATGGACT
>JBQCEJ010000298.1:0-9302 GCA_051960355.1 Verrucomicrobiota bacterium
AGCACCTTTTCCGAAGGCCTGGCGCAGCACCCCAAGGTTTTCAATCGCTTGTTCGTGAACATGGTGAAAGCTGGCGAATTGGGCGGTGTGCTCGAAGTCGTCCTCGCCCGGTTGGCCGAGTTCATGGAGAAAGCCCAGAAGATCAAAGGCAAAGTGAAAGCGGCCATGTTCTACCCCGTGGCAGTGTTGGTGGTTGCCACCGCGATTTTGGGTGTTTTGACCGTGATCGTCATTCCCAAGTTCAAGGAAGTCTTCGCAGGTTTGGGTGAAGGTCGTCCGTTGCCGGGTTTTACACTCTTCGTGCTCGGAGTCAGTGACATGATTCGAACCCATTTCGTTTGGACTGCTGTAGGGGTGGCGGTGGCTGTAGTGATGTTTCTCATGTTTATCAAAACGAAATTCGGCCGGCGCGTCTTCGACAAGTTCAAGCTGAAAGTGCCGGTTGTCGGACCGGTGGTGACCAAGATTGCGATTTCCAGATTTTCTCGAACTCTGGGCACTCTGGTGAGCAGCGGCGTGCCGATCTTGCAGGCGTTGACAATCGTGAAAGACACGGCGGGCAACGTCATTGTCAGCAGTGCCGTTGCCGCCGTGCATGATAGCGTTAAAGAAGGTGAAACCATCACGGCGCCATTGGAGGCTTCAGGCGTATTCCCGCCCATGGTAGTCAGCATGGTGGACGTCGGCGAACAAACTGGTGCGCTTCCCGAAATGCTGTTGAAAATTGCCGACAACTTCGACGAAGAAGTGGATAACGCCGTTGCGGCGATGACCTCACTGCTGGAACCCATCATGATCGTTTTTCTAGCGGTAATCGTCGGCAGCATCGTGATTGCGATGTTCTTGCCCCTGATCGACTTGATGAACAATCTTGGCGGCGGCGGCGGTGAATAAGGGAATTCCCGATTTGGACGGGCCACCGATGCGGATCGGTGGCCTGTTTTTCGTTTGTGCAACAGTAAAGATTTGACAAAGATCCTGCTCGTGCGTAAATACATTGTAAACACATTGCATGGGCAATTGATGTGCAACTCAGCTCGATATGGAGTTTGACTGGACCAATCCGCCCTTCAATTTGGACAGTTCTTTGACGCAGAAAGAAATAGAAGAGTCGTTTGAGGATCCCTTTGCATTACGGCTATTGCCGGATTCACCGCGGTTTTCAGTGCAGACTCGTTTTTTCAACTTGGGCATGACGGCGGGATCGGTGGGGATTTTCAGCGTTTATCGGACGAACGGAAAAAAGATCAACGTTATTTTTGCCCGGCCGTTTGAACCCGAAGAGCGCTTCTTCTATCAGCGAAAAATGGATCAGACTCTGACGCAGTAACTTGCAATTTTATGCGCGCCATCGCCAAATGGGAAGATGTGCCGATTTTCGATAATGAAAATGCCGAGGCAGACTTCTGGGCGGAGAACAAGCCGGACGTTCGGTTGATGGAAACATCCCTGGCGGGCAGCGCGGAAGCCTCGGAATCGGTGACTATTACGTTACGGATTGATCCGCGGATGTTGGCTCGGATCAAGCGGTTGGCACGGTCGCGGTATTTGAATTATCAGAGCATGATCAAGCAATGGCTAAGCGAACGGATGGAGCAGGAGTTGCGCGAACGATAACCTATAAACTATGAAACATCTCTTTCCACGGCAGTCTTTTCGATCCCGGGCCTTCACGTTGATAGAACTTCTGGTGGTCATTGCCGTAATTGCCATCCTGGCAGGATTGCTGTTTACCGCCATGCCGGCGGTGACGGGCGCCCGGATGAAATCGGTGGCTCGGGCTGAACTGACCCAACTCTCCACAGCGATCGAGGCTTACAAAGCCAAATACAACAGCTACCCTCCAGCGAACCCCGCCTCCGGTCTGACCAATAACCCGCTTTATTTCGAACTGGTGGGAACGACCTTCAACGGCACCACTTACAGGACGTTGGACGACAGCTATTCAGCCCCTTTCGGCATCACCAATGGTTTCAAAATCGCAGGTTTGGTGAACTCCGCGAGCAGCGCCGGTGGCGATGACAATCAGGCGGCTGTTATTCCATTTTTAAAGGACTTGAAACCGACTCAACTTGCCACAAACAACAGCAACGCAAGAATTCTGGTCTGCTCTGCCGACGGAACGCCATGGAGTTACAACTCGGCCAATCCCACGAACAACCCCGGTTCCTTCGACCTTTGGGTGGACCTGGTGGTTGGCGGCAGAACCAATCGCATCGCGAATTGGAACCGATAACCCGTTATGCGAACGCCACGCCATCGTTCCTGTTTCCAGAGACCGGTGCCGGTTCTTTGGCAGAATTGTTCGTGGCGACCACGCGTGTCCATTCGATCCGCTTCGGCGCAGACAGAAAGTAATCCGAAGCTGCTGGCCTTGTGTTCATCCCATTCCCGAACCTTCCGCTCTAAAACTATGAAAACCTCGTACTCCAGTTCTGACCTGTCACGCCGCGCGTTTACACTGATCGAGCTGCTGGTGGTCATCGCCATCATTGGAATTCTGGCAGCCATGCTGATGCCGGCCTTGGCAAAAATGCGCGAGAAAGCGATGATCAAGAGCGCCACTTCAGAGATGGCGCTGCTGGTGGATGCGATCAAGCGCTACAATACGACCTACAACCGCTTTCCAACCTCGACGAATGCGCTGAAGGTCGCCATGAGCGCCGGAAACGATTTTACTTTTGGATATCCAACGGGTTCGGGCTACGACAATAGCGAAGTGATCGCGATCTTGATGGACATGGAGAATTTTCCGAATGGGAACGTGACGCTCAATCAGAACCATTCCAAGAACACTCAACAGATCCCATTCCTTAACGCAAAACTCTCATCCGACCCGACCGTTGGCGGGGTCGATCCGACGGGTGTTTATCGCGATCCTTGGGGCAACCCTTATATCATCTCCATGGACCTGAACTATGATGACAAGTGTGTTGACGCTTATTATGGATTGCGCTCGGTCTCGCAAGACTCCGGCTCCCGCGGGTTCAATAATCTGTTCAATTCTGCCGATGCCAGCGGTGCTGGAGATCACTTCGCTCTCAACAGCGGCGTGATGGTTTGGTCGTTCGGTCCTGATAAAAAAATGGGCGATACAACAACCAAAGCCAAAGCCGGCTTCAACAAAGACAACATCCTGAGCTGGCAATGATATTATGAATCCCCGGCGTGCGCAGGCATTTACATTGATCGAATTGCTGGTCGTGATTGCGATCATCGGAATCATGGCCGCGCTGGTCGCGCCCAGCCTGAGCAACTTCCGCAAAGGCGACGCCATGGCTTCAGCCACCAGTCAGTTGCTGGGCGGCGTGGCGCGCGGACGGCAGCTTGCCATCAGTCAGCGCACGGATGTTTACATGGTGTTCCTCCCGACGAACTACTGGAACAATCTTAACTTTAGTGCGATGAGCCAGGACGAGAGAATTGCCGTGACCAATCTTTCGGACAAACAGTTGACCGGTTACGCGTTTGTCAGTTTCCGCACGGTAGGAGATCAGCCGGGGCAGGGGAATGAGCGTTACCTCTCTTCTTGGCAGGCTCTGCCGGAGGGAGTTTTCATTCCCGAAGAAAAGTTCAATGTCCGCACTGCTGTCCCCAATTACCAAATCGCTGATGGCGCAAAGACATTCAACATTTTCGGGTTTCATCGATCGCCTGCCATTCACTTTCCCAAAGAGACATCGACTACAACGATTTCGCTGCCCTGTATCGCTTTCAATTATCAGGGTAAACTGATTGATCAGCCTGCCACGGGCGAAGATGGTGAAAATATTCCGCTGGCACACGGGAGTATTTCATACGGCCGTAATGCGCAGACCAAGGAACTGACACTCCGCACGGCTTCGGTCGAGGAAAGACCTCCGGGCAACGGAATTAATGGATATCATGTCGTTCATATCGATTGGCTGACCGGGCGCGGCCAGTTGGAAAAGAAGGAGATTCAATGAAGCTTTCACCGCTGCGCCGCAATTCCGCTTTCACGATGGTGGAAATCGCCCTGTGCCTGGCGATCATTGGGTTCGCGCTCGTGGCCATCATCGGCACCTTGCCGATCGGCATGGATGTTCAGAAGAACAATCGCGAGGAAACCGTAATCAACGAAGACGCGACCATGTGGATGGATGCCATCCGCAGTGGCTCGATGGGCTTTGATGACGTGGCAAACTACGTTCTGGCAATCACGAATTATTGGACTGAGTTGGATCCAACGACCTTGACCCCGAATGGCGCGACCAAAATCGATTATTACACACCGACAGCTTCGGAAATCACCTCTGCCACCGTCACAGCCAATCCTTATCGTTTGATTGATGGTTACCGGATCGTCGGTCTCCTGAGCACCCCGAAGTACACCTTCGGCAACAACTACGCCCAAAGTAATTATGTTGTCGCTTATGTTCGCGCGATGAGCGGGGCTGCTGTGGAAAAGCATCCGCAAGACAATCCGGACGTTCTGCAAGATGCCTTCACGTATCGCATGATTGTGGAAAACACGCCCTACGTTCCGACGGATGTTGCGACCAATGCCGCCGCAATCCGAACATTGCGAATTCTCCAGGAAAATTCGCACGACCTGCGACTGCTCTTTCGCTGGCCGGTTCTGCCCAACGGCAAGATTGGCAATGGCCGGCAGACCTATCGGCTGTTGTTCGGCGGCAGCATCACGAACCGCCCTGAGTTTGGGCAACCGCTCTATTTTTTCCAACCCTCAACCTACGGGCAACTCGCTAAATGAAACGTTCACGTTCAACCTTGAGTCTCTCGAACGGGGCGGCAGACGGCGGTTTCCGTTCGGCAGTTTCAGCTTTCTCGCTCGTGGAAATCATGATCGCGGTGACGTTGCTGTCCGTGATCATTCTTGGGCTCATGGCGATGTTCAGCCAGACCCAGCGCGCCTTTCGGCTCGGCATGAACCAGACCGATGTCCTCGAATCAGGGCGCCTGGCTGCGGATATGATCAGTCGGGAACTGGAGCAGGCGCGGCCTTCATATAAACAGGACGGAGCCACGCCCGGTTTTTACTCGGAGTTGATGAACCTGGGAAACAGCGGAACACAGGTGCTGCCCGGCACCGGCGTCGAGCGGACCAACCTGATTGACGATCTTTTCTTTCAGACACGCGAAAATCAGACCTACACAGGTGTCGGTTACTTCGTGCGCACTGATGCCAAACTGCCGGCCCCGAATGGCTACGGCTCGGTCGGAACTCTTTATCGCTATGAAACCAACGCAACGGTCCGCGACTTTGACCTGAGTCCGGTTGCCTTCGCGGATGGATTTACCAAGGCCAGGCTCAACGGCGTGTCATTGAATGTCAGCAAGATCATGGACGGCGTGGTGCACTTTCAGGTGCGCGCCTACGACACCAACGGAATCTGGATCACTCCTTACGCCAATCAGGTTTATACAAATATCAGCACGAACATCATCACCTGTGCATCTGTATCGCTGCTGAATCCCCTCGACGTGCGTTACGCCTTCACGAGCAATGCTGTTCCCGCTTTTGTGGAGATGGAAATAGGGATTCTGGAACATCAGGCTTACGAGCGTTACAAATCCATCCCGGTGCCCGCGGCACAGACGGAATACCTGAGAAAGCAAGCAGGACGCGTTCATGTTTTCCGGCAACGCATTCCCATTCGCAACGTCGATCACTCGGCTTATCAATGAAACTGAATTTCCAACCTGTGAAAGCAACCATGCCAGCCGCAGCGGGCGGTGGAGCTTCGACATCGGATCGAGCTTCCCAAAGGCAGAATCATCCAATCGGCTTGGGCGCAGCGCGTCCGGCTTCTCGGAGTTCGCGACGTGGCATTGCGCTCGTCATCACTTTGATCATGTTGGCCGTGATCACGTTCATGACGGTGACGTTCCTGGTCTTGAGTCAGCGTCAGCGGGGCGCGGTGACGACCAGCACGGACCAGTTGATGTCGAAGCAAGCCTCTGAAACGGGATTGGAACGGGCCAAGTTGGAATTGCTGGCGCCAATGCTGGCGTTTACCAATGACCAGAACTACGACTTTCTTGTTTCGACCAATTACATCAATCCGCATGGGTTTCAGAGCGGCTTGTTGAATTACACGAACGTCAATTATGATTATTATTTAGGTGGCAATCCAGCTCTGGGTCTGAGCGACGCCGATCAAAAGCGCAATCTGCTCAATCTGTTCTATAATCCGCGTCCGCCAGTCTTCGTCACCAACCGATTTACTGGCGGAACCGATTTTCGTTACTATCTCGATCTGAATCGTAATGGACGCTACGACACCAACGGTTATTTGCCAGAAATCGGTTTCAACGGACAACCAATCGTGGTGAATGGAGCGACAAATTACTCATGGTTCCACGGTGATCCCGAATGGATCGGCGTTCTAGAACGACCGGAGCTGCCGTATTCCTCCAGCAATCAATTCGTCTATCGTTATGCTTATCTGGTGGTGCCCGCCAGCAAGACGCTGGATGTGAATTACATTCACAATCAGGCGAAGCGGAATGGGGTTGGAGCCGAAGGTTTTTTACGCAATCAAGGTGTCGGCTCATACGAAAACAATCTGGCTGCATTTCTCACAGATCTGAACACCAACATTTGGAATCCTCTGGGCAATCGGTATGCTTACGACACAAGCACAGCCGCAAGTCGCGGAGCCGGTTTTGAGGATGCCACGACGCTGCTGCAGTATCGGTATTCATTGAACGGAAATAGCCAGTTTGGCAGCTACAACAATTTGAACATCAGTTTGCCCTTAGGGGATAACGCCTCAATAGACGAATACGCCAATGGCAACCTCGGCAATCGCATGACGGGGACAGAATGGCTGAACGATACCGACGACAACGGAAACGGATATCCGGGCGCTGACAATCCGAGTCATCTTTTCACCACGCAGGAGTTCTTCGATCCCGCAAAACTTGCGAGCACGCAGCCGCAGAACTTCGTGACGCGCTTGAATCAGTCGAATAACACCTATACCAATTCTTCCTACGACCGTTACACATTTTACCGGATGCTCGAGCAGTTGGGCACCGATTCGGCCCCTGATCCGGACCACCTGAATGTCAATTACCGCAATGTGGATAATCGCGGCAACATCGTCGCGGGAATGGAAACCAACATGTTGGCCTGGGCGCCTGGCGAATTTTTCACCAATGCCGCCAATCGGATTCTTCTGAGGTTTACCACCCGCTGGCTGCGGGAAGATCGCCGGGGCTTTACCAACACCTTTGGCGTGAACCAGCCCTTTGGCATTACGAACATTCCCGTGCTGATCAGTTACACCTATCCCACGAACAGCGGGACTGCGACGAACAATATCCACGGCTACACGGCCAGCATTCACCGCATTTTGCAGGTGGTTGCAAACATCTATGATGCGGCCGGCGATGCGGGCACGCCCGATTCCATTCCGTTGGCGAACAAGACAGCATCGACTCGACAGCTGTACGCGCCACACGTTTACCGGCCGATCTTCCGCAAGGATGCGAACAACAATGTTTTCATCGGTGGCTTTGAGGAAGTCGTGGACGCAGGGGTGATGTTGCCGCGGTTGTGGGGTTTGGCACCGCCTTCTCCGAGCGCTCCTTATCCGGTAGATCTTACTGATCCCGCAGATCGCGCCAGCTTGGATCTTGTCGGCGAGGCAGCGCGCGGGATTGGAATTGAGCCGATGGCATACGGCGTTCCATTGGTCGTCGGCGCCAAGAAGGGATATCCCAATTTCAACAAATTCGGGGTCCAAACCACAGTGGCCGTGACTCGGAGATTGCAATTCAAGCGGCTGTATGGACAGAAGGTAAATCAGACGAATCAAATCCATTCATTTGAAATCCGCAATGCTGTTGGTGTGCAGGCGTGGAATTCGTACAGCAACAACTTTCCCCGCGATTTGCAGATGATTGTGGGCGGCGAGGTCTTCCTCAGCGTCAGCAACGAGACCGGCCAGATCATCGCCGCACCCGGCGGATTCCCTTTGAATCGAACCTTGAAGATTTGGGCCACCACGAACATCCCCGCCGGGACCTGGCGTGCTTTTGCTGAAAAATCGCCGCAGTTTTCCTTCAAGATTCCATTCCTGACGAATGCCTTCTTTTTGACCAACTCCGATTATGTGCAACTGGGAGCTGTTGGCGGCAGCTTCAATAAAGCCTCGCCCGTTGTCTGGGACACGCCGAACACCTTCCGCGTGCCGAAGCTCTGGCTGAACATCCGCAGCCGTTTGCGCTTCGCTCTCGTGGATACCGATCAGAACCGCATCGTTGATTGCGTCAATCTGGATTCGAGCGAGCCGCCGTTGGACATCATGACGATGGCGTCCACCGTCCAGAATCGGTCATTTCAAAACAACAAGATCGATCAAGGTTTGTTTTGGCAGACAAATCGAACGGGAGGAACGTTGGATTATCGAGTGCCCACGGAAGGTATCATCAACCAGATCAAGGTTTCCAGTGGCAGCCCGCATGTGGACGGCAACATTTGGAAAGATTACAGTCCCACCACTCCTTACAACGCCACAGAAATCAGCAAGTTCGTGGCTCGGCTGTATGGCACGGCCAATACCGCGCCCGGTGATCTGGAATTCCAGGCGCCCTTCACTCCAACGCGCCGCTTCGATTATTATACCAAGCTCGAAGCCAACGATCCGCTTGTCCATTACACCGTTTCCGATCTAACGGATCAGCTCAATCAGACGGAGAAAATGCAGTTCGACAAGAACACGAATGCGAGTCCGATTACCGTAAAGATATCGGCCAATCCCATCAATTCGCGCTATCAGCCGTGGGGCGGCAAACCGCTGAATCCGGCGGAAACAAATCCGAAAACGCAGTTCAACACGCAGGTCAAAGATCCGCTGGTTCTCAGCTCAGATGATTGGGATTTCCCCACCAACAAAGTGCCCAACGTGGGCTGGCTCGGTCGGGTGCATCGCGGAACTCCCTGGCAGACAGTCTATCTGAAATCTTCGAATGTTCCGGACAACACGTGGTGGCGCTGGAGCGGCAATACCAACCTTTGGGACGCTTCCCAGGCGCGCCCGATTCGCGATCGTGATCTGTTCGACTTTTTCACGACCGCCCCCAATGAAAATGCCGCGCGGGGTCGCCTGTCGATCAACCAGGAAGGCCTCGCTGCCTGGTCGGCTGTGCTCAGCGGCGTTCCCGTTTTGCGCAATGAGAATGGCGAAGTCGTGGCAACCAACATCGAGCCCGCGGCCGTTTCTCCGGAAGTGGCTCAGATTGTCAATGGCATCAACAATGTGCGCCTTTATACCAATCGCAACGGCACATTGGTCTATCCGAACCGGCAG
>JBQCEJ010000299.1:0-10458 GCA_051960355.1 Verrucomicrobiota bacterium
TAATCGCCATCGCTTGCTGGTCGGAACCCAGGTCTGCGCGATGCTCCAATCGCTGGCGCTGGCGGCCTTCGCGCTGACGAACACGATTGGCGTTCCGCACCTGATCATCCTGAGCCTCGTGCAGGGCGTCATCAACGCCGTCGATATGCCTGTTCGACAGGCGCTCGTGGTGGAATTTGTCGAACGCAAGGAACATCTCGGGAACGCGATCGCATTGAATTCGTCGCTGTTCAACCTGGCGCGTTTGATCGGACCGGCGCTGGCGGGTTTCGTCGTGGCCGCCTACGGGCCCGGGATGTGTTATCTCATCGATGGTCTCACGTACGTTGCTGTCATTGTCGCACTGCTAGCCATGCGTTTGCCGGAAAAGCCGGCCCGCCTCACGATTCAACATCCGTGGATCGAACTGCGGCAAGGGTTCCATTACGCCTTTAACTTTGCGCCGATCCGCGCGTTGATTTTGCTGGTGGCGGCGATCAGTGCGATTGGATTTTCCTACACGGTGCTGACGCCGATTTTCGCCCGCGACATCTTCAACGGCGATGCTCGCACTTTGGGGTATCTGATGTCCGCGTCGGGTGTTGGCGCATTGTGCGGCGCACTTTATCTCGGAATGCGGACCACCGTTCGGGGGCTGGGCAAGGTGATCGCCTTTGGCGGCAGCGCGATGGGCGTTGGGTTGATCGGCTTTGCTTGCTCGCGCTGGCTGCCTTTGTCGCTGTGCTGCCTGACCTTGACCGGCATGGGCGGAGTGCTGCTGATGGCTTCCAGCAATACACTCGTGCAAACGCTGGTGGACGACGATAAACGCGGCCGGGTGATGAGTATCGTCTCGATGGCGTTCACGGGCACCATGCCGGTCGGAAACCTGCTCGTCGGCTTTCTGGCCGGCCGATGGGGAACGCTGCTGACCCTGATGGCCAGCGGCTTGAGTTGTATTGTCATTGCGACGTTGTTCTTCCGATCTATTCCACGCTTGCGGGCCGCGGCCGCACCCGTTTTCGAGAAGCTGGATACGGCGGTGTTTGAGCCGGTCGTGCATCCGACGGATCGGCAGCGGTCGGAATAGCCTTTCACAGTTCGCAACTTTCCAGCCGGTTAACCCATACCTCCCCGCCGCGGCATTTCTGAGGCGAACACCCCACACACTGAATCTCACGGCAGCTCGAACCGCGGCGTAATCTACTGGATTGAACTTCCAGATATGAAAAGCGACGGCCGCAAAGAAAAAGAGCAACAAGAGGCAGAGGACCGCAGTTCGCCGAGCGGCGCGGTGATTTATAAAGCGATTCTCAAGGAAGGCTTCGACGAACTGGATCGACCGTCGTCGGCGTTATTCTGGTCCGGGATTGCCGCCGGGCTGTCGATGGGCGCATCGCTCATGGCTGAAGGTCTTTTGAACCAGCATTTGCCAGAGGCGGCCTGGCGTCCGTTGATCTCGAAGTTCGGCTACAGCATCGGTTTCCTCGTCGTCATTCTGGGCCGTCAACAATTGTTCACGGAAAACACTTTGACGCCCATTCTGCCGTTGCTGCGTGACCGGACCCTGGCTCGTTTGCGCGGAGTGCTGCGCTTGTGGAGCATTGTGCTGGTGGCCAATCTGCTCGGAGCGCTGGCGGCAGCGTGGATTTCAAACGCCAGCACCGCCTTCAGTGCGGAGGTCCAAAGCGAGTTTTCCAAGATCGGACACGACGCGATGGCATTTCCCTTCGCCACTCACGTGGTGCGCGGGATCCTTGCGGGCTGGCTGATTGCATTGATGGTCTGGCTGCTTCCATTTGCCGAGAGCGCGCGTGTCTGGGTGATCATCATCCTGAGCTACCTCGTCGGCGTGGGACATTTCAGCCATGTGGTCGCTGGAGCAGTGCAGGTATTTTTCCTCGCCGTGGCAGGTGAAGCCTCCTGGATCGCGGTGTTCGGCCACTACTTGCTCCCGACGTTCATTGGGAATGTGATCGGCGGAGTGGCGCTGGTCGCCGCGATCAACCACGCGCAAGTCGTTGCCGGCGCCAAAGGGCAAGATATATAGCGTCCGACCCGCAACCACTTTGTCTGCCGCACCATGGTCATGGTGATTTTCCGCCCGGCTGAAGCGTGGGAGGATTCTCTTCCGCGTGCTGCCAGCTCTGGCGCTTTCCACGAACCTCGCCGCGCGTCAGGTAATCACTCAACGTCAGATCCACCATGATCAGAAACCAAACCACGCCCGCGGCAACGAAAATGAATGTAAGCGGTTTTTCGTAACGCACATGCATGAAGAACAGGACGACCAGGCTCATTTTCGAGATCGCGATGCCCAGCGCCGCGACGTTATTGAAAGGGCCGAGGTCAACCTCCGCCAGCGCCCACGTGAGCAGCAGCAGCGCCAGCAGCGCGATCCAGACGCGATAGTAAATCTTTTTTGGAACGGGTTGCGTGCTCATGATGAGTAGCGATGAATCAGGTAAAGCAGTGGATACAGGTAAATCCAAATCACATCCACGAAATGTCAGTACAGGCCGGTCAGCTCAACCGGCGTGTCATACGCACTGGAGAATCGTCCGCGCGAACTCATCCAAGCCATCGTGGAAAGCAGACCGACGCCCACGGTAACGTGAATCGCGTGAACGCCCGTCATGACCCAGTAGAGGAACCAAAAGATTTGCGCTTGCGGCGGAAGGCTGGATTTGAAATGCGGGCCGGGCCAGAGCTGTTCGCGGATGTCTTGATTGTATTCCAGGCCTTTGAGGACCAGAAACGCGAGCGCCAGAAAAATCGTGACGAGCAGGAAACGGAAGAGCGATTTGATCTTATTTTCGCGCGCAGCATGAACTGCGAGCGCCATGGTCAAACTGCTGGTCAGGAGAATCGCCGTATTCACCGTGCCAAAGAGCACCAGCGTATGATGACTCGCTTCGGCAAACGCCTGCGGATAAGCGTGTCGATACGCGATGTAGCTCATGAACATCCCGCCGAAGAACAGGACTTCCGTGGCCAGGAAAGCCCACATGCCCAGCGTGGCGGCTTCCCTTTGCTGGGGCATTTCCTCGAACTGTTCCTTCAATGCGGCAGATGTTTCAGGCATGGAAACGTGTCTCCAGAATTAAAAGTTTGTGAGGCGCTCCGGCCCCCTCCTGCACCGTTACTAATGCCGCGAAGTTCATTTTTCATTCAACTCGGCCTCCGTTTGTTCGGCTGAATACTGATACGGCGGTCCCGTGACCACCGGGGTTTCGTCGAAATTGTGCTTCGGGGGCGGCGATGCGGTCTGCCATTCCAGCCCCGTTGCCTTCCATGGATTAGCGGTCGCTTTCTTCCCGTATTTCAGCGACCCGATGAAATAAATCAGCGGCAGCAAATAGCCGACGCCCAAGATCGATGCGCCCGCGCTGGACATGACATTGTAGATCTGAAACTCCGGCGCGTAAGCGTGGTAACGCCGCGGCATTCCCAGATAGCCCAACACGAATTGCGGGAAAAATGTGAGGTTAAATCCCAGATACATTGTCAGCGCGGCAAGCTGGCCCAGCTTCTCGGGATACATGCGACCGGTCATTTTCGGCCACCAATAATGCAGGCCGCCCATAAACGCCGTCACCATTCCGCCCACCATGATGTAATGAAAATGCGCGACCACGAAATAAGTGTCCTGCACATGAACATCCAAACCGACAGCGGCCAGGAAAAGTCCGGTCAAGCCGCCCATTGTGAACAGGCCGATGAATCCCAGCGCGTAAATCATCGGGGTTTGAAGCGAGATGGAGCCGCGATGCAGGGTCATCGTCCAGTTGAACACCTTGATCGCGGATGGCACCGCGACCATGTAACTCAGGAACGAAAACACCAGGCCCGCGTAAATGGATTGGCCGCTTGTGAACATGTGATGCCCCCAGACAAGAAATCCAAACACAGCAATCGCCACGCTCGCGAATGCGACGAAGTGGTAGCCGAAAATTTGTTTCCGCGAAAAGCAGGTGATCACTTCGCTGATCACTCCCATTCCCGGAAGAATCATGATGTAAACCGCCGGATGCGAATAGAACCAGAACAGGTGTTGAAACAGGATCGGATCGCCGCCGAGTTTCGGATCGAACACGCCAATGCCCCAGATGCGTTCGAGCGCCATCAACGTGAGCGTCATGGCTAGCACCGGTGTGGCGAGGATCATGATGACGCTGGTCGAATACAGCGACCACAGAAACAGCGGCATGCGAAACCAGGTCAGGCCCGGAGCGCGCAATTTGTGAATCGTGATGATGACATTCAGCCCGGTCAAAATGGTTCCGAAGCCCGCAATGAAAACGCCGGAGGCCATGGCAATCACGTTCGAGTTCGCATACGTGCTGCTGTAGGGCGTGTAGAACGTCCAGCCCGTGTCCACTCCGCCGAACAGCACCGAGCAAAGCGCCAGCAGACCGCCGAGGTTGAACAAATACCAGCTCGCGAGATTCAGTTTGGGGAACGCCACATCGCGCGCGCCAATCATCATTGGCACCACGAAATTCCCAAGCACGGCCGGGATGGACGGGATCAGAAAGAACCAGACCATCAACGTGCCGTGAACGGTGAAGAGCTTGTTGTAGGTTGCCGAAGTGACCATGTCGCCGGCCGGCGTGATGAGTTCCATTCGCATCATGGCGGCGGCAATCGCGGCGATGGTGAAATAGAACAGAATCGAGAAAAGATAGAGAAGCCCAATGCGCTTGTGATCCGGCGTGAGCAGCCACGAGCGAAGCGTGCGTTGCTCGTTAAGATACGTCTTGGGCGTTTTTGTCGCAGACGCAAAGTCCTTGGATTCATCTGATGCTGCCGTATTCATTTCTTCTCCGTCATGGTTTTGGCGGACGGAGCCGTGCCGCCCAAACGCTTGATGTATTCGACCAGTTGAAACAATTCCTCCTCGCTCACCCGCCCACGAAAGGACGGCATGTCATTGGTGTATCCGGCGGCAATATCTTTTGCCGGCAAGAGAATGGAGTCGCGAATGTAGGTTTCATCCGCAGTCACGATTTGACCGCCCTGGAGCGGCACCGGCTTGCCGAAAATTCCCTGCAAGGGTGGTGCGCGCACAATCGTGCTGTTCTCGTGACAACCGCTGCAACCCAGTTCGCGGTAGAGCCGCTCGCCCGATTGCGCCAGCGTCGTGGTCGGTTCACCCTGGTTCAGCCACTGCTGAAATGCCGCCGGTTCCATCACGACTACGTGCCCGGTCATGCCAGAGTGCTGTGTCCCGCAATATTCGGAACAGAACAGATGAAAGGATCCGAGCTTGTCAGCCTTGAACCAGATCGTGGTGTAACGCCCCGGAACGGCGTCTTGTTTGATGCGAAAGGCGGGCAGGAAAAAGCTGTGAATCACATCCTGCGAAGCCAGAGTGATTTTCACGTTGCGCCCGAGTGGCACATGCAGTTCGTCAATCTCACGCCGGCCACCGGCATGCTGCATTTTCCACATCCACTGCTTGCCCACGACATTCACTTCCATCGCATCATTCGGCGGGCGCTCAATATTCCAATACACGTTCGCGCCCCAGACAAACAACCCGGCAAACACAATCACAGGAATGATCGTCCACGTGATTTCGATGGTGATTTCCGGCAGGTGAAGCGGAGTGCGATCGGCTTTTCGGCCGCGCCGATACTTGAACAGGAAATACACAATCGGCAGGAAAACGATCAACATCACCAGCGAACTGATCGCGATCAGCCCCCAATAGAGGTGATCGGTTTGCGCCGCAACGTCCGAAGCCTGATCTGGCAGCAATGGAAAATTCATGGATCGTGCCCCTCGGCTGCGGGCGGCGCGCGCAAAGCGTCGCCAGGGTTCATCCGCGCGCCTGACGATGGTTCTACGCCAACGCGCGATTTACTGCGTCGGGTCAGAAAGACGATCAGCCAAATCAGCCCCAGCACCGTGGCTACACCCATCAGGCGCACCACGAGCATGATGGTCGCGCCATACTTGCCGGTGATTGGGTTGTAATGAAAACACAACAGGACCAGCCGTCGAATCGGTGAGCCGACCTTTTCCGTCGATGCCGCTTGCAGTGAAGTGTACAAATCCTGCGCATCAAAAGTGACACCGAAGAGGTAATGCGACACCTTGCCTTGCGGTGTCAGAATGATCAATCCGCTGGGATGCGCATATTCTTTCGACGCCGGATCATAGACGTAACGGAACCCCACTACGTCCGCCAGCTGCCGAATCGCCGGTTCGTCACCGGTCAGAAAATGCCAGCCCGCCTCGGAGCCGTTGCGACCGTAGCGCTTCACGTAGCTTCGCTTTTTGGCCAGAGCCAGTGCCGATGTCTCGTGGGGATTGATGCTGACGTTCACGATCTCAAATTCGCGACCGGCGCTCCAACGCATGTCGCCCATCGTTGCCACGAGGCCGTTCAAAACCAGCGTGCAGAGCATCGGACAATTGTAGTAGCCAAGCACCAGCACCACGGGTTTCTTGCCAAAGTAATCGCGCAACTGAACCGCCCTGCCCTGCTCATCCCAAAACGGCAGATCAAGCGAAATCTGCGTGTTCAGATTCTGATCGAACGTAACCTTGTTCAACGCGTCATCCGTCACCGCCTGCGCGCGCGCCGGCACAGCATCGAGCATAAACATCACCGCGCAAAGGACTGGCATCGACCTGAGAAAGCCTATGCCCGCACGCAAACTCCGCGTCGCGCCTTGCTCAACGTCATCACGTTCAAACCACTTCATTGTTCTCCTTTTCTTTTCGGCCCGGTCCCTTGCGCTTTCCGCTGTTGCAACTGGTAGCTGGACGGTCCGAGCTGGTTTTCACTCGTTTCCGCGCGTGTCGGCAATCCGCTCTGTGCCAGCAGATCGATGGCCCGTTCGATCGGAATCCGCACCACGCCGCTGGTGCGGTTGATCCATCCATACGTGTGCAATTCAGCATCTTCCCGCGCGCGAAATTCTGCCAAATCGGTTGGTGGGGAAATCTGAAGACGCGGGAAAGGCGTCGGCGCAGAACTGGCGCGCGCTTGCCGCCGCAGGCCGGTCCAAGGATCAATCGAGGTGGGATTCTTCTTCCAACGTTCTACCATGCCCGCCAGAACAAAATGCATGATCATGCCCACAAGGAAGAGGAATCCAATGATGCCAAAAATCCATTTGGCGCTGGCGTCACGCTTTTCGTAAGCCGCAGTGCCGGATCGCGATTTTGAATTTGATTTAAAATCAGCGGGCATAAACAAAAGCAAATTGCATCCCGGGATCGTTCTGCGGCAACAACGCCGCCGCTTTCAAGCGCGACAGGAAAACACTTAACCACACGCCGCCGATCCCGATGAGCGCGGTGAAGTCGAGCCAACTGACAGCCATTCCGTCGTGATGCAAGGCCGGCATTACGAGCCAATAAACCGCGACGATGTGCATTACAAACAGCATCGCTGCGAGCACCGTCAGCGCCGAAACGGTCTGCTTGGCGAGCCGGAACAACAGCAGGAAGAACGGCAGAAAGAAATGAAACAGCGCCAGTGCAGCCACCACCGTTTTCCAACTGCCCGCGATCCGGTGCAGATACCATTCGAGTTCGTGCGGCAGGTCACCGGAATAGACGATCAGCAATTGTCCGAATGAGACATAGGTCCAGAACAGAACAAACGTCAGGAGCAGATTTCCAAGCTGATGATAATGCGTCTGAGTCAGCACTTTCGCGAAGGGCTCCTGCTTTCTAAAGAACGCGAGCATGATTACGGCGAACGCATACGCCGAGAGAATTTGTCCAATGATGATAATGATCGCGAACATGCTGGAGTACCAGTGTCGTTCCAGCGACATGATCCAATCCAGCGAGGCGAACGTTCCCACCAGACCAAAAACGACAAGGCCCGGTCCGCTGAGCGTGCGCGCCTTCCGGGTTGGGCCTGCATCCGTCGTGGCATCCTGAGCGATCGACCACTTGCGCAGCAGCATCGCCATGCCGATCCACACGCCGAGAAAACCGAACTGCCGAACAATGTAAGCCGCTTGATTCATGTACGCATGCCGCGCCTGCAACACTGGTTGCGCCGCGACCTCCAGCGGACGCGCCCATGGGTACAACTCGCGCAAGCCGAAAAAAATCGGGATGAACAGCACGACCATCAGCGGCAGCGACATGAATCCCGCTTCCAGGAACCGCCGAGTAGGATAGCCCCAACGTCCGCCCGTAAGCTGGTGAATCAGCGTGACGACAAAACAGCCCAGCGAGAGCCCGAGCCAGAACACGAAGGAATAGAGATAAGAGAAAAAGAACTGCCGGGGATTGGTAAACCAGCCGATCGCGGTGACGCCGAGCCCCACGAACCCAACCACCAGTGCGATGAGCTGAATGCGAGCGATCCGAGATTGAAGCATTGAATTCATTTTTGCGTTTCCAATTGAACACGCTCCGCAGCCGGAATGTCGGAGAGCGTGGCGTTATGACTGAGTTGCAGAGCGCGAATGTAGGCCGCGATCGCCCAGCGGTCTGCGGGTTCCACTCGCGCCGCGTACGAATACATCACGCCATAACCGCGCGTGATCACATCGAAGAAATGCCCCACGGGCGCCTGGCGCAAGCGCTCGATGTGATAGGAGGGCGGTGCGGGAAAGCCGCGCTGAGCAATCATGCCGTTGCCGTCGCCAGTGCGGCCATGGCAGGGCGCGCAATAAATATCAAAGCGCTCCTGGCCGCGCAGCAGAACGTCCCGCGTGATCGGAAACGGGAAACTCGCGACCAGATTGGTGCCGATTGTTCCCGAGTAAAACGCCTCGTCTTCATCCAAATGCCCGCGAGCAACCGTGTGCGGCACCAGCGGACGCGACGCCATTTGGTTGTTCTGGAAAAACTCGCTCCGTTCCAAAGGCCGTTCCGATGGTTGCTGAAACATGTCACGCCGGCATCCAGTGGTGAGAAGGAGGATGAAGGATAAAAGGTAGAGAATGGAAAAGGGCCATTGAGGCAGGGCAGACCTGTCGATCTGCTTTTTCGTTTCCGCACGGCAGCTCCGCACTACTGCTTTGGTTGCGTGCAGATGCTTGACCCGGTGTTCCATTCTCATTCCTGGATCCTCGCCTCTCATTCGACAACCTCCGTCACTTTGCACGGCTTCAGCCGCTCCAGAAATGTTCGCGTTTCCTCGACCGCGAATTTCGGATCACCCGCTTCGATGCAGAGAAAAAAGCGGTCGATTGATGCCCGCTCAAATTCCGGCACATTGAAAACGGGATGATTGGGTTGCGGCAAACGGTTCAACACAAAGACACCAACGAAAGCCGAAAGCGCCGCGACCAGAACCGTCAGTTCAAAAGTCACGGGAATGAAATTCGGCCAGCTGTTCAGCGGACGCCCACCCACATTCAGGGGATACAGCCGCGCCATCGAATACCATTCCATGAAATAGCCGCCGAGTCCGCCCATCATTCCGCCGATCAGCGTGATGAACGGAATCGCCGTGCGATCACGTCCCAGCGCTTCAGCCAGCCCTTCCACCGGGAACGGCGAGTAGGCATCCATGCGTCGATACCCGTCCCGATAAGCTTGCCGCGCCGCCTCCAGCACCTGCTCGTGTTCCTCGAATTCAGCCATCAGCCCGAACAACCGCGGCTCTTCAAACTCAATCGTCGGTTCAACCAATGCCTTTGGACTCGGAGTTTCCTCGATCACAACCGTCCCTCCTTTCGCTGCGCAATCAATTCGCGCGATTCCGAAATCGAAATCATCGGGATGTAACGGATGAACAGGAATTGCAATGTGAGAAACAGCCCGACGCTGCCGAGCAACGTGGCCCAGTCCCAGACGGTCGGCTTGAACAAAGCCCAACTCGACGGCACGAAACCGTGGCTCAGGCTTTGCACCACGATGACAAATCGCTCCGCCCACATCCCGATGTTCGCCGAGAGCGCGACGAAGAACAAAGCGATGTCGTGCGTCCGCACTTTGCGCGACCAGAGCAATTGCGGAATCACGCAATTGGCCGTCAGCAGGCACCAGAAGATCCAGCCGTAGGGACCGAACATCCGATTGTGCATCATCGCGCGCTCGAATACATCGCCGCTATACCATGCCGTGAACGCCTCCATGATATACCCGTAGGCGACCATCCAGCACGTTGCAAGGGTCACGCACGCCATATTATTGAGCGTCCGCACGGTGATAAGATTCTGCAGGCCGTAGATTCTGCGGATCGGAATGATCAGATTCAAAACCATTGCGAAGCCGGAAAAAATCGCGCCCGCGACGAAGTACGGGGGAAAGATCGTCGAATGCCAGCCCGGCAATTGTGACACGGAAAAATCAAAACTCACCACGCTGTGAACCGATACGACGAGCGGTGTGGCCAAGCCACCCAACAGCAAATACGCGGATTGATGCCGTTGCCAATGAGCCGCGGAACCGCGCCAGCCCATTGCGGTCACGCCATAAAAAATCCGTTTCCATTTGGTCTTCGCCTTATCGCGAACGGTCGCCAGATCCGGCAGCACGCCGAGATACCAG
>JBQCEJ010000300.1:0-2891 GCA_051960355.1 Verrucomicrobiota bacterium
CACCAGTTCGGGCGAGTCGGGCCTGAACTATTTCGTTCAAGCCTCCACGAATCTGACGGACTGGCAAACGGTGTTCACCAACCTTAGTGCGACGCCCCCGTTCGTCTGGACAGATTCTCAGGCCACGAATTTTAGCAGGCGGTTTTACCGCGTGCTGCTTGAGCACTGACCGGTAAGAAGAGAAAGCAACAAAATGTTCGCAAAGAGAAACCGCCGGCAGGTCAACGCGAAACACAGTTTCGCCAAACCGGCCGGCGTCCGTTGGCGACCGGGCTTTCGCTGCGGCATCACATCATCATGGGATGGTGCTTCGGCTGGCGTTGCTTAAAATGCAGGAACAATGTTTTCAACCGCTCATCAATAAAATGCGAACGCCAGCCTCCATCATTGTTCTGGTGGGCTGCTTGCTGACCGCTTTTGCTCACGCCGAAACCACCGGCGCTCGTGCGAGTCAGACAATCAATCGCCCGGCCAATAAACCGAACCTGATAATCATCCTCACGGATGACCAGGGTTATCACGATGTCGGCTTCAATGGCTGCAAGGACATCCCCACGCCGAACCTCGATTCGATTGCGCACAATGGCGTTCAGTTCACGAGCGGTTACGTGGCCTATTCCGTCTGTTCGCCCAGCCGCGCAGGGTTGCTGACCGGCCGTTACGGGCAACGCTTTGGCTACGAACGCAACCCGCGGTTTGAACCGGGCAATCGGCAATCCGGTCTGGCGCTCACGGAAACCACACTTGCCGACACCTTGGGCAAAGTCGGTTACCAGAGCGGCATCATCGGCAAATGGCATCTTGGTGCGCACCCGGATTTGCATCCGCTCAAACGCGGCTTCAATGAATTTTTCGGCATGCTCGGCGGCGGGCATCGCTATCTGCCCGAAGATCTCACGCTCAAGGAAACCGATCAGGCCAAAAGCGAATCCGACAGTTATCGGCTCTGGATCATGCGCAATCACGAGCCGGTGAAAACCACGCAGTATCTTACCGACGAATTTTCCGATGAGGCGGTTCGCTTTGTCGCCCGTCACAAAGACCAGCCGTTTTTTCTCTACCTCGCTTACAACGCGCCGCACGCTCCCTTGCAGGCGACGGAAAAATATCTGAGCCGATTTGCTGGGATCAAGAATGCGGATCGCCGCACCTACGCGGCCATGATCAGCGCGGTGGACGACGGCGTTGGCCGCGTGCTCGCCGAACTTCGCAAGCAGGGACTGGAAGAGAACACGCTGGTGTTTTATTTGTCGGACAATGGCGGGCCGCTCTCGAATGGATCCAGGAACGATCCCTTGCGCGGAGCCAAAGGCAGCCCATGGGAAGGCGGTGTCCGCGTGCCGTTCGCGGCGCAGTGGCTCGGGCATCTGCCCAAGGGCCTGGTATACGATCGCCCGGTTGTGTCGCTCGACATTTTTGCGACGATCGCCGCTTTGGCCAGCGCTCCAATTGATCCCGTGCGTCCGCTCGACGGGGTCAATCTTGTGCCGTATCTCACTGGGAAAAAAGCCGGTGATCCGCATGATGCGATTTATCTGCGCATGTTTGATCGCGGTGCGTTTGCGGTGCGCAGCGGCGACCACAAGCTCTTGATTGAGAAACATGACAGCGCGGCTGAGCTGTTTGATTTGTCGAAGGATATTGGCGAATCCAAAGATCTCGCTGGCTCTGATCCCGCCACGCTCAAGCAGCTCGAACAACGGCGCGCTGCCTGGAACAAGCAACTCATCGAGCCGGTATTTGAGGGATTGTTGACACGCAAGAAAAAGGCCGGAGAGGCGGCTCCGCTGGACTAAATTTAAACTCCACAAACTTCGAAATTGAATCTATTGAACTAGAATGAAATTCCGTATCGCTTCCATTGTTCTACCGTGCCTCGGCCTGTTTCTGGCCCAGCCGCATGACGTCCAAGCCGCTCCCCGTTCCGCCAAGCCAAACATTGTCATCATCGTCGCCGATGACCTCGGCTACGGCGATCTCGGCTGCTACGGAGCGACGCGCATCAAGACACCCAACGTCGATCGCCTCGCGTCCGAAGGCGTGCGCTTCACGTCCGGTTATGCGCCGTCCTCCACCTGCACACCGACGCGCTATTCCATTCTGACCGGCGAATACGCCTGGCGGCAATCGGTGAAGAAGACCGGCATTCTCGACGGCGACGCGCCGCTCTGCATTGAACCAGGCCGGCAGACCTTGCCCGCGCTGTTGCGCAAAGCCGGTTACAAGACGGGCGCTGTTGGAAAATGGCATCTCGGATTGGGCGATGGCGAAACGCCGGTTGATTTCAATCAGGAAATTAAACCCGGCCCGCTCGAAGTCGGCTTTGATTATTGCCACATCATTCCCGCAACCGTCGATCGCGTGCCGTCGGTTTGGATTGAGAATCATCGCGTCGTCGGCCTTGATCCCGCCGATCCGATCACCGTCAGCTATCTCACGAACATCAGCGACGAGCCGACTGGGCTGGAGCGGCCCGACCTGCTCAAACAAGGCGCCGACAAACAGCACTCCGGCACGATCATCAATGGCATCAGCCGCATCGGTTTCATGAAAGGCGGCAAATCGGCTCGCTTCAAAGATGAAGAACTGGCGAATACTGTGGTTCAAAACTCGGTCGCTTACCTGGAACAAAACCAAGGGAATCCGTTCTTTCTCTATGTCGGCCTGTTTGAACCGCACGTTCCGCGCGTGGCCGAGCCGCCATTCGTGGGAACCAGCGATTGTGGCGTGCGCGGCGATGTCATCCAGCAAATGGACTGGGCCACGGGCGAAATCCTGAAAGCACTCGATCGCCTCAAGTTGGCGGACACCACGCTGGTGATCTTGACCAGTGACAACGGCCCGATTTTCTTCGATGGCTACAACGATCACTCCGCCGAGGATGCGAATGG